>JALOPA010000324.1 GCA_025454125.1 Thermodesulfobacteriota bacterium | reverse complement strand
GCCGGGTTGCGGCGCAGCTTCCGAAGACACTGGCTCTTCCGCGAAAACCGGAAGGCCTCAAATGCTGATCGTCTTCCACCTCTTGTAGACATACAGGTAATCAAACACAATTCTCGCCATAAACACCGCGGTGAGCACATTGGACACCAGCCCGATCATTAGGGTCACTGCGAAGCCTCTCACCGGCCCTGTTCCGAACTGGAGCAAGACCAGGGCGGCGATCATGGTGGTGACGTTGGAGTCGAGAATCGTGACCATGGCTCTGGAAAACCCGGCTTCCATGGCCGCTCGGGCAGGCTTGCCCGTTTTCAGCTCTTCCCGGATGCGCTCGAAGATGAGCACGTTGGCGTCCACGGACATCCCGATGGTCAAAATGATGCCTGCAATGCCCGGCAGGGTGAGGGTGGCTCCGAACATGGCGAGTCCGGCCATGATGAACGGGATGTTCAGGAGAAGCATCGCATCGGCAATCAGTCCGGACAAGCGGTAATAGAAACCCACCAGGATAAGAATGATGATCCCGCCGATGAGCATGGACTGCAACCCCTGGTCGATGGAATCCTTTCCAAGAGAGGGCCCCACGGTTCTCTCTTCGATGATTTTTACCGGGGCGGGCAAGGCTCCGGCCCTCAACACGATGGCCAGATCCTTGGCGTCGTCCATGGTGAAGGCGCCGGTAATCTGGGCCTTTCCGCCGGAGATCTTGTCTCGGATCACGGGAGCCGAGTAAATCTTGTCATCCAGTACAATGGCCAACCTCTTTCCCACGTTATCGCCGGTGATCCGCTCAAACACTCTTGCCCCCCTGGAATCGAAGGACAGGGAAACATAAGGCTCGCCCATCTGTTCGAGCTGGACCCTCGCATCGGTAATGGATTCACCGGTCAGAGGGGCTCTCTTTTTCAGGAGATAAGGGACGGTGGTTTTCCTGCCGGTCTTCCGATCCACGGCGACTTCCTGAAGAATCTCGCTTCCCGCGGGCACATTGCCCCTGAGGGCGTCCTCGAGACTGTTCTCCTCATCCACGAGCTTGAATTCCAGGCGCGCCGTCTTGCCGATGAGATCGATGGCTCTCTTGGGGTCTTTGACGCCCGGCAGCTGGATGAGGATCCGGTAGCCGGTCTGGGGACGAATGTCCGGTTCCGTGACCCCGAATTGATCGACGCGGTTCCGGATGGTCTCAAGGGCTTGCTCCGCCGCCATCTTGAAGATCTGGGTCTTTTCCTGCTCATTCAGCGCGAGAAAATAAGTCCGGCCCTTTTCATCTCTTCCGCCGGTCTCCAGTTTGAAGCTCGGGTAGCCGGTTCCCACAAGGGTCTCGAGATCCTTCGTCTCCTGATCCGGAGCAAGGGTCACCTCCACCCCCTCGAGCCCCCGCCGCTTCAAGTCCACAACCCTGATCTTGCTTTTCCGCAGGTCCGGCTTCAGGTCCTCGACGACCCTTTCCAGATAGCTTTCGACCGCCTTCTTCACCTCGACTTCCAGGATCAGGTGCACTCCCCCCTGAAGATCAAGACCCATATGGATCTTGTCCTTGGGCAGAACCCCCGACCACCAGGCCGGAAGCTCCTCGGTCACGGAAGGAACCAGGAACACAAATGCAACAACCATCAGTGCTGCGGCTATGCCCGCGCGCCAGCCAAGTTTTTTCATTACCGCCTACTCCTTCGATTTCATTCCTGCGTAGACACGGATTCGTCTCTTTTGAGAATCCCCGCCACAGACCCCCGCGAGACCTTCACCCTGATTTTGGGCGCTATTTCCATAGTCACCACATCGTCGGCGACGCCGGTGATCAACCCGTGAAGCCCTCCGGAGGTGACAATCCGATCGCCCTTCCTCAGCGACGACAAGAGCGTCTTGTGCTGCTTTGCTTTTTTCTGCTGGGGCCTGATGAGCAAAAAGTAGAAGATCGCAAACATCAGGATGAGAGGAATGAAAGCGCTCATTCCTCCTGCGTCGCCCCCGGCGCCTCCGGTTCCCATGGCGTAAGCTAAAGAATCCATCCTAAACCCTCCTGTAGCAATCTCAAATCGGTCTTTTTTTAACGAATCCTGCTCTTATACCATTCTGATTTTAGCAAAACAACCAAAGAATTAACGAACCCCTCGCCCTTCCCCAATCCCCCAGCTTGGAGGCTGTGTCGCAATCAGGGTGGAGCTCGCTTTCTGTCATTTCGACCGAAGGGAGAAATCTTAAATTCAGGGGACTGGAAGAATCAAGATTTCTCGCCCCGCTTCTTAAGCGGGACTCGAAATGACATTGAGACACAGCCTCTTGGGGGAGAGGTTTACTCGCCTCTTTCAGCGCCGTAGGCGACCAGGGGCAGGGTGAGGGGGAGAATCCCCGTATATCAAAAAAACGCGTTTGCGCTAAGGTCCAAGTCCGGAATGCTCAAAAAACGTTTGGCAGAAGTCGCGGAAGCGATCTTGCCGGATCGCCTTCCGGATGTCGGCCATGAATCCCATATAATAGTGCAGATTGTGGATCGTGTTCAAGCGATAGGCCAGAAGCTCCTTGGCCATGAACAGGTGTCTCAAATAGGCTCTTGAGAAGTGGGTGCAGGTGTAGCAGGCGCAGCTCTCATCCAGCGGGCGGTCGTCTTCGGCGTAGCACGCGTTCTTGATGGACACAGGGCCGTGTTTCGTAAACAGCGCTCCGTTCCTTGCGTTGCGGGTGGGCAGGACACAGTCGAACATGTCGATCCCGGCCGCGACCCCGTCCAGAATGTCTTCAGGCTTGCCCACGCCCATAAGATAGCGCGGCCGGCCGGCAGGAAGGAAGGGCACGGTCTCCTGAATGACCTTTCGGCGGATGGCCCTGTCCTCCCCCACGGAGAGGCCTCCCAAAGCATAGCCGTCAAGACCCAAGGCCACGATCTCCCTGGCGCTCTGCTCTCTCAGTTCCGGGACCATGCCCCCCTGCACGATCCCGAAAAGGGCCTGAGCATCGCCGCGAGGGCTCTCGGCGCAAACCCCGGCCCATTGGCTTGTGAGGCGAACCGAGTTTCGCACATAAGCCTCATCCGCAGGATAAGGCGCACACTCGTCAAAGGCCATCATGATATCCGAGCCCAGGGCTTTCTGGATTTCCATGGCCTCGCGAGGACCGATGAAGTGGGTGGATCCGTCCACATGGGACTGGAACGTGACCCCCTCCTCAGAGATCTTTCTGAGCTTAGAAAGGCTGTACACCTGGTACCCGCCGCTGTCCGTGAGAATGGCGCCGTTCCAGCCCATGAAGCGGTGCAGGCCTCCCAAACGCCCGATCAACGCATGGCCGGGCCGGAGGTAGAGGTGATAGGTGTTGGCCAGAAGAATGCCGACCCTGTCACGTTCCAGGTCCTCCGGAGAGAGAGCCTTCACCGAACCCTGGGTGCCCACAGGCATGAACACAGGGGTTTCAAAACGGCCGTGAGCCGTGCTGATTTCGCCGCACCTCGCGCCGCTCGATGCACACGGATGAGTGACCTTGAATTCCAAATCAGATGAGCCCTCGGAAAGGGAACCTCCGTTAGCATTGAACATTTAACATTGAACATCGAACACTGAACATTGAACCATTAACATTGACGGCTTCGTAAAAAGTCCAATAAGCCGTCACTCCCGCGAATGAAGCCTGTCCCCGCGCCGGCGGGGAGCGGGAGTCCAGAAAACCTCGGAAAGACTGGATTCCCGCCTTCGCGGGAATGACAGGAAAGAGCGCCTTTCGACTTCTTACGAGTCCATCAACATTGAAGATCGAAGCGGGAGCATTCGGTCACAATGACCAATGTGCAATGCTCAATGCTCAATGTGCTTGAACCTGCTAAAGGATCAGCATGGCATCCCCATAGCTGAAGAACCGATAGGCCTTGGCCACTGCCTCCTGATAAGCCTTTTTGACCAGATCCAGGCCTGCGAAAGCCGACACGAGAAAAAGCAGGGAAGACCGAGGCAGGTGGAAATTGGTGATCAGAGCATCCACCACTTTGAAGGGAAATCCCGGGGTGATGAGCAGATCGGTTTTCCCTCTTCCGCTCTTGATTCCTCCCTGGGGCAGGGCCACGCTTTCCAGGGTCCGCACAACGGTCGTTCCCACGGCCACCACCCGCCTGCCCTCGCTCTTCGAGCGCGCGATAGCCGTCGCGGCGTCAGGGGAAAGGTCGTAGGCTTCAACCCCCAGCCGGTGATCCCTGATGTCCCTGGTTCTCACGGGGCGAAACGTTCCGTGCCCCACGTGCAGGGTCACGTGGACCACGGAAACGCCTTTGTGTTCCAGTTTGGCCAGCAAAC
>JALOPA010000005.1 GCA_025454125.1 Thermodesulfobacteriota bacterium | reverse complement strand
TGTAACCGCTGCGACCCCTGAGACGGCGCGCCTTGCCATGAACCAGCCCACCCCCGCAGCGAGTGCAACCAGGAGGACCATGGTGATGAGGAAGATGTTCTTGAAGGCATCGATGAACCGGGAGTCCGCTTCCATGGATTGGCCGATCTGGAGAATCACACCGTTCCCGATCAAGACATGGGCCACTCGGACCCTGTCTCTGCGGTTGGGTATGGAGATGGTCTCCAACACGTTCTTTCGGTCGCGAAGCAATTGTTTGATCGCCGCTTCCCTGAGGTCAATATCCTGCCAGTAAGACATGTTGGAGGAGGAAAAAACCTCTCCACGCGAGGAGAGAAACCGAAAAAAGACCTTCTTCACTCCCGCGGCCTGGGCTTCGAGGAGAGCCAGATTCTTGACCGCTTCAAGGCCCCGGGTGGAAAGGATTGTCGAGTACTCCCTGGCCTGGCTCAGGAGTTCCTGGTCTGTTCTTTCGCGAAAAACCGAGGTGATCAGGGTGTAGAACAACAGGAAAGCGACACAGGCCGAAACGGCGAAGATCCCGGCGTACCAGAGGGTGAGGCGAAAAGCCAGGGTCTTGCGGTAGCTACGAAGCCTCTCGAAGGGCATAGCCCACCCCGCGCACGGTCTGGATCAATTTTCGTTCAAACCCCTTGTCGATCTTGTCCCTGAGCCTGCAAACCCTAGACTCGACCACGTTGGTCTGAGGATCGAAGTTGTAGTCCCACACGTGTTCCATGATCATGGTTTTGGAGACGACCCTGCCTGTATTGCGCATCAGGTATTCAAGGAGAGCAAACTCCAGCCGCTGAAGTTCAATTTTCCTCCCCCCTCTTGTGACTTCTCGAGTGAGGAGGTTCATGGTGAGATCGCCGTAAGTCAGGCGAGTGGGCTCGGAAAGGCCGCTGCTTCTGCGAAGCAGGGCCTGGATGCGCGCAAGAAGTTCGGAAAAGGCAAAGGGTTTGGTGAGGTAGTCGTCCCCTCCCACGTGAAGCCCTTTGACCCGATCATCGACAGACCCTCTCGCGCTCAGAATGATGACCGGTGTGTTCACCTTTTCCTTTCGCATACGCTCGATCAGAGAAAGGCCGTCGAGCTTGGGCAGCATCACATCGATGATGGCTGCGTCGTAAGGCTCTGTCACGGCCATGTGGAGGCCTTCTTGCCCGTCGGGGGCATGATCAACCGCATACCCCTCGGCCTTCATCCCTTTGATGATGAACGAGGCAATCTTGGGGTCATCTTCGACGAGCAGCAAGCGCATGGTCTATCCGTTCTTTGTGGAGGATTTCCGGGTCATTGTCAGGGAGAAGTATAGGGGCAATTGCCGCTGCATGTCAATCAGGACCCGTGGCCGGGAGCAGGACCGAATAGCCCCTGGTTGACATTTGACGGAGTCCGGAGTAAATGGCTTTAGCATATAGGCTGTAGACTTTGTACCGACAGGGCAAGCGTCAAGGGACCGGCAGTGGACTGAACTTTTTCCCGGGAACATTGGATGAAAGGAGGGCCTGACAATGTGGAAAAGACGATTGGGGATTTTCACAGGGATCGCTCTTGGATTGATGTTCTTCAGTGCACCGGTCTGGGGTGCAGAGCCCATTAAGATCGGTATTGTCCAGGGTTTTTCCGGAGCGATGGAAGCCTACGCCAAACAGATGCTTACCGGCTTCAAAATGGGACTGGAGTATGGAACCAATGGGAAAAACGAAGTCTTGGGAAGAAAGGTTGACCTGATCGTCGAAGACGACCAGTTAAAACCCGATGTGGCCAAAAGGCTGATCACAAAGTTGTACGCCGATGACAAGGTGGATCTGGTCGTGGGAACCACGAGCAGTGCGGCGGCCCTGGCCATGCTCCCCGTGGCGCTGGAGTTCAAGAAGATCCTGCTGGTCGAGCCCGCAGTGGCAGACTCCATCACGGGAAGCGCCTGGAACCGGTACATCTTCAGAACAGGAAGGAATTCAGGTCAGGATGCCATCGCCAATGCAAAGGCTGTTGCCAAGCCTGGGGTCTTGCTTGCCGGCATTGGCCAGGATTATGCCTTCGGAAGAGACGGCATCGCCGCCTACAAGGAGGCTGCCGAGAAACTGGGGGCAAAAATGATTCATGAAGAGTACTGCCCCATGGCACAGACGGAGCACACCTCTTCCATACAGAGGATCATAGATGCTTTCAAAGACAAGCAAGGGGAAAAATATGTTTTTGTGGTTTGGGCAGGAAAGAATCCCCCCATTGAGCAGATGGCTGCGATGAAGGTTGAAAAATATGGGATCAAAATCACAACGGGAGGCAATATTTTTCCCGTATTGAAAGCGACCCTTCCCATCCTGAAGGCCTTTGACAGCCTCAAGGGCATGATGGGAGGAGCCTATTACTATTACGAGATTCCAAAGAACCCGGTCAACGACTGGTTTGTCAAAGAACATCAAGCCAGATTCAAAGAACCTCCTGACTTTTTTACCTGCGGCGGATTTGCCGCAGCCATGGCCACGGTCGCCGCTATCGAAAAAGCCAAGTCGACCGACACAGAGAAGCTCATGGCCGCGATGGAAGGCATGGAGTTCATGACTCCGAAAGGGAGGATGTTTTTCCGTAAAGAGGACCACCAGGCCTTGCAGTCCATGTACATCTTCAAGCTGGAGGCACTGCCGGATAGGGAATGGGCTGTGCCGGTTCTCGTTCGAGAGATTTCACCGGAAGAAGGAGCCCCTCCTATCCTGGTGAAATGATCACCGCTTATTTGCCTTACCCCCTTACTCGGATTCTGTGTCGCGATTCTGGGGGATTCCGTTTTCTGTCATTTCGACACCTTCGAGTGCCTCAGGGTAAACTCCGGGAGAAATCTTAGAATCGCCCGGTGTGAGGAATCAAGATTTCTCGGCTGGCGCCTCGAAATGACATTGCGACGCCGTCTCTCAAAGGGGGTAAGAGGTTTCTTTCCTTTAGCAACGACATGATTCTGGAGGGCAACTCTGTGACCTCCATCAGCCAAAGTCCCATCATCGAAACGAAAGATCTCACCATTCGATTCGGCGGGCATGTCGCTGTTGATCATGTCAGCCTCCAGATTCTTCCCTATACCTTCAAGTCCATTATCGGACCGAACGGCGCAGGCAAAACCACCTTCTTCAACATGATTTCAGGGCAATACTCACCTACGGAAGGAAAGGTCTTCTTCAAGAACAGGGACATCACCCGTCTGTCGCCGGCGGCGCGTACCAAACTTGGTATCGGGAGGTCCTTCCAGTTGACCAATGTGTTCCCCACGCTGACCGTCCTGGAGAATGTGCGACTCGCAGTCCAATCTCAGAGGAACACGGGATTCAACTTCTGGAGAAGTTATCTGGCCTTCCCGGAATTCGAAGATCGCGCTTACGAACTTCTGGAGAGGGTGCTGCTGAATTCGAAATGGAATGTGGCGGCAAGCAGCCTCACCCATGGTGAGCAGCGCAAGCTGGAGATCGGCATTCTCCTCGCCCTGGAGACGGAAGTGCTCCTTTTAGACGAACCCACGGCAGGGATGTCTCTTGAGGAGGTCCCCTCCATTCTCGAGATTTTGAAACAGATAAAAAACAGGAGAGACAAAACGATCCTCCTGGTGGAGCACAAGATGGACGTTCTGATGGCCCTCTCTGATTCCATCGCTATCCTTCATGAGGGAAAACTGATTGCCGATGGGCCTCCTGAAGCCATCAGCACGAATCGAGACGTTCAGGAAGCCTACTTCGGAGGAAGAAGCGCTCATGGCTGATCCTCTCCTTCAGGTCGAGGGCATACACACCCATATCGGGAAGCACCACATCCTGCAGGGTGTATCCTTTGAAGTCTACGCAGGCGAGGTGACCGTTCTTCTCGGAAGAAACGGGGCTGGAAAAAGCACCACCCTGCGATCCATCATGGGGCTTCTCCCCCCATCGCAAGGCAGAATCCTGTTTAAGAATCGAGCGATTCACCACATGAAACCTTTTGACATCGCCCGCCTGGGCATCGGCTTTGTGCCGGAGGATCGAGGCCTTTTCAATCTGCTGACGGTGGAGGAGAACTTCCGCGTGGCCATGCTGCAGGAAACCAAGAAATCCCAGGAGAAGCTGGACTTCATCCTGGATGTCTTTCCTGATCTGAAGAAATTCTGGAAGGCAAAAGCAGGCGTCTTGAGCGGCGGGCAGAAGCAAATGCTGGCCATCGGCCGACCCCTTGTAAATGACAATGCCCTTTTGCTCATTGACGAACCCTCCAAAGGGCTGGCCCCCATTATCATCGAACACTTGATCGAAGCGATCCACAGGCTCAAGGAGCACTCGATGATCATCCTGGTTGAGCAGAATTTTTACATGGCCAGCAAGCTGGGGAATGATTTCCACCTTTTTGATGACGGCCGGACCGTGCACAAGGGTCACATGGCGGAGTTGGTTCAGAACGAGGAACTGAAGAAGAAATACTTGGGGATTTCAGACACCGTGCAGTGAAAATGAAATCACTGCGTTCGTATCAAATACGCTGTCCGCCGGGTATTGAGCCGGGAGCAAAGAGAAACTCTATGAGCACACAACCAAAGGCATGGCTTCCCAAATTGGCGGTTATCGCCATCTTTCTGCTGCCCGTTCTTTTCATCAGCCCCAAGACCTACATCACGCTGACCATTTCCGGCGTGGCCATGGGCATGCTGCTGTTCCTGGTTTCCTCCGGATTCTCGCTGATTTTCGGATTCATGAGTGTGCTCAACATGGCCCACGGCGCGCTTTTCGCCTGGGGCGCCTACATCGGCTTCTCGGCCTTCACCCTGATCAACAAGTGGACCGGGTGGGGAGGATCGGATTCGATCTTCCTGAACATGCTGATCTTTCTTCTGGCACTCACGGTGGCGGGTTTGGGCGTCGCGCTGCTGGGCGTGGTGACCGAAAGGCTGGTCATACGGCCGGTCTATGGGAGCCATCTCTTCCAGATCTTTATCACCGTGGGGGCCATGATCGTCATGGAGGAATCGATTCGCATCGTCTGGGGGCCGGATGATGAAGTGATGCCTGTTCCTATCAACTTCATCGGCTCCTGGGATGTGTTTGATGTGGTCGTGTCCAAGTACCCGCTCATCGCCATCGGGGTCGGGTTTGTTCTCTACCTCGTTGTCTTCACGATCTTGAGAAGAACGCGGCTCGGCATGATCGTGCGCGCCGGAGTGGAGAATCCGGAGATGGTTCAGGTGATGGGGCACAATGTGTACCGCTATTTCACCGGGGTTTTTGCAGCGGGGTCTGCGCTGGCAGCCATCGGGGGAGGGATGTGGGCCACTTTCGTCAAATCCATTCACCCGGCCATGGGAGGAGAGGTCATCGTGTTCGCCCTGATCGTGGCGATCATCGGCGGCCTTGGGAGCATGACGGGTTCTGTGGTGGGGGCGCTGATGGTGGGGCTTTCGTATAACTACGTGGCCTATTTGATCCCGAAGGCGGCGCTTGGGATCACCATGCTGCTCCTGGTCGTCATTCTCTTGATCAAGCCCACCGGGCTGTTTCCGGAGGGAACGTGATGTGAACAAAGAGAGCTTAAATCCTGTCCAGGCGTTCCGGTTGAAAGAAAGAGAAGAGCGTTTCACGAGTCCCTACTTTTTCTTGAAGGTGCTTTTGCTGGCCTTTTTCCTGGCTACTCCGTTTCTCTTTCGTTCTTTTGAGATTCTGGATGTGGTGCTGAAGATCATCATCTTCTCGGCCCTGGTGGCCAGTTATGACATTATTCTCGGCTACACCGGGATCGTGTCCTTGGGCCATGTCATGTACTTCGGGATCGGGGCGTATCTTGTCGGGATATTTGTCGGGAAGTTCGGACTGGTCTCCTATGGATATCTGGCTCTCGCTGTTTTGATCGCCGTGGTGATTTCAGCGATTCTCTCCGTGCTCATCGGGTTTTTCTCGCTCAGGATCAGGGCCATTTTTTTTGCCATGGTCACCCTGGCCTTTATGGAGTTTATCTCGATTCTGGCCAGTCAATTGAGATTCCTCACGGGTGGGGAGGACGGGATCAGCTTCAAGCTTCCCCATATCCTGGCCATCGATTACAGCTTTGGCCGATTCCTCGGGATTGAGATCACGGGGAGGATTGCGAGTTACTACCTGATCCTTTTGATCTGCCTCATCCTGTTTCTCCTGATGCTCCGCTTCGTCCGGTCACCGGTGGGCCGTGTGCTTCAGTCTATACGGGACAATGAGCAGCGGTCCATTGCCTTGGGTTACAAGACCTATCTCTTCCAGGTCATCGCCTCCTCTTTCGCGAGTTGTGTTGCCGCCGTGACCGGCGCGTGTTTTGCGATCTGGGTCCGGTATGTGAGCCCTGATTCGAGCGTGAGCGTTTCCATTATGCTCGATGTGCTCCTGATGGTCATAGTGGGAGGGATGGGGACCCTTTATGGGGGAATTTTCGGAGCCGCCTTTTTGATGATCACCCGGGCTTTTCTTCCCAAGCTGCAGACTCTCATGGTTTCCTTGCTGCCGGGGGTGCCTTTTGCAGCAAGGTTGTCCGAGCGCTGGTTGTTCTATTTTGGACTCCTTTTCATCCTGATCGTGTATTTTTTCCCCAAGGGAGTGGTTGGAACCGCTCAAGAGATGATCTCCCGAAGGAAAGAGGAGTAGAAAGAATTCACTCAAAAAGGAGAACGTGTCATGCCGGGACCCAAGATGATCAAAGCCAAAGGGGACGGCGTCGGCATCCAGCTGGCCGTCTGGGAAGGAAAGGGGAAGGAGGTTTTCTGCGTTCATGGAATCACCGCGAACTGCCGATGCTGGGATGTCATCGCCGCGTCTCTGTCCCCAAAACACAAGGTCATTGCCATGGATCTCAGAGGAAGAGGCCTCTCAGACAGCCCTCCGTCAGGGTACTCGGTGGAAAATCATTGCAGGGACATTCTGGCTCTGATGGATGATCAGGGCCTCGACCATCCTGTGCTCATGGGTCATTCGCTGGGAGCGTTCATCTCCCTTGTGTTTGCAGCAAAACACCCTCTTCGGGTGGATCGACTGATTCTGGTGGACGGCGGTGGAAACCTGTCCCCCGCCCAGTTGAACAAGGTGTTTGCAGGCATCAAACCCTCCCTGGATCGGCTGGGAAAGGTTTTTCCCGACTTCGAGTCCTATCTGGCCCTTCTCAAGCAGGCCCCGTTCCTCCATCCTTGGAACTCCTTTTTCGAGACCTATTTCCGCTACGAGGTGGAAGACATTGAGGGGGGCGTGCGCTCCCGGATTCATCCAAAGCACATCGAGGAGGAGGCGGGAAACTTGCGGAACACGGATTCGAGCCAATTCTACGACAAGGTCAAAGCCCCCACGCTTATCTTGCGGGCCACCAGGGGAATGCTGGCTGAGGACGACCTCGTGCTGCCTGCGGAGGTGGCAGAACGGATGGTTCGCGAGATCCCCGATGCCAGGAAGGTGGACGTGGAAGGGACCCAGCACTACTCAATCCTGTTTCAGCCCCACGCCATGCGGGATCAGGCTTTACTGGGGTTTCTGAAGTGATACAGGAACGTCCTGCTTCTCCCCTATCTCAACAAAAGAATATGACATTTTGATCATGCCAGGGTCACGATCGTGTCAGCCTGAGGGCCTACTATCGCTTCAGTTCAGGCAAGGATCGGATGGGAACATGAGGAAGTCTCTGAACAGCAGGATCTTTCAACTGGCAAAATCTGTGATGAATTGGTTCCGGTCGGATTTTCTGGGTGTGATCCGGAACATGCGCTGGAGCTATGTGCCGCCCCTGATGGTTTACTTTGCAGCGGGCGTGTCCGGCTTTACGGGCATCATCGAAACTTTCTTTGTCAAGGAGAAACTCGGTCTGACGGCAGCCTCCCTGGCCAGCCTGGGGTTTTGGGCCGGGCTGCCGTGGGCATTGAAGATGCCGCTGGGGCACCTCGTGGACCTTTACTGGCGGTGGAAAGGGCTGTTCGTCTATCTGGGGGCAGCCGTGATGGCCGCCAGCCTGATGATCATGGTGGGATTGACCGGATACCCGGAGTGGATGTCATCGCTTCTCCCCCTCGACAGCTGGTACGTTCTTTCGGTGCTCCTGTCTCCCATTGGGTATGTGCTGCAGGACGTGGTGGCCGACGCGATGACTGTGGAAGCCGTTCCGACCGTACGGGAGGACGGGGTTCCTTTTACGGAAGCGGAGCTGCAGCAGATGCACGTCACCATGCAGACCCTGGGGCGCATCGCTATCGTCGGCGGGGGAGCCCTGGTGGCGGGAACAGGGGGCTGGTTGGCCAAGGTGTTGTCCTACGAGGCGATGTACTGGATGTCTTTGTCCATCCCCACCATCTCGGTGCTGGGGGTGGTGCTGGCTTCCTGGAAGTCTTCAGCAGGGAGATCTCCTAAAACCGCGGGGCGGAAACCGGCTCATGGAGACGGCTCGCGCCATGTGGACTGGTCCATCTTGGGAGGCAGTGCCGCGTTCGTCCTTATGACCCTCGCCCTCGGCTTGAGCAACATCGCGCTCAAGGAAGAGATCGTTCTGGTTGGATCTCTGGCGGTGATCGTGTTCCTGATGGGGCAGGTCCTCCGGGATCTGGACCCGGGCAAACGGCGGGACATCGTCGCCATCGCCGTCATCGTTTTCGTTTTCCGAGCCATGCCCGGCACGGGTGCAGGCGCCTCGTGGTGGCAAATGGAGGTGCTCGGTTTTGATGAAGCGTTTTTCGGCACCTTGCGGCAGGTGTCTTCAATCCTCGTGATCCTGGGGATGCTGGCTCTCCGCGGCTGGATGGGCCGCCGGTCTCTGCCCTACCTGGTGGTGTTCCTGTCCTTGTACAGCACCCTCATGATGCTGCCCTTCATCGGAATGTTCTACGGACTGCACGAATGGACCGAAGCCCATTTCGGGTTCGGGGCCCGCACGATCGCGCTGATCGACACCATGGCCGACTCTCCTCTGGGCCAGGTCGCCATGATTCCCATGCTGGCGTGGATCGCCAAAGAGGCTCCAAGAGACAAGAAGGCAACCTACTTTGCCGTCATGGCCGCATTCACCAATCTGGCTCTGTCGGCCAGTCAGCTTGCGACCAAATACCTGAACAAAATTTTCGTGATCGAGAGGGGGCAGTACGATGAACTGGGAATGCTGATGATCACCGCGGCCCTGGTGGGGCTGGTACTGCCCGTTGCGACCGTGTTCGCGTTTCAACGGAAGGGCGCTGAAAAGGCAAGGCTCTAGGCAAAACGAAAAGGGCGATCCCCTCGACACCGGGGTGGGCGCGGGCCGAACAGGTGGCCGCGCAAAAGACGAACGGGCAGACGTCTGAAACCAGATGGGGAAGCGGGTGGCCGTCGAGGATCTCCGACACACATTGCGGCAGAGGGCGGTCGCCAGGTACCTCCCTGGTCTGCCGGGCGGCTGGGTTTAAGCCTGACCTTTTGGTCCTAAAAAAGCTAGGAGGTGCCAGGGCCAGAGCAAACCGGATTGCACCTGTTTTTCTGCTGGCAGCCGGTATTCTTATTAGCCGGCGTGAGAGCCTTGTTCTTGATCTTGCACCCCGCCAGCACCATCTCCTCGGGCCTGCCTCTTGACAGGATGATCAGCTTAGGTTTTTCCCAGAGCTTTTTCATACTCCATCCATCCTCTTTCCGGCCGGTGCCATCCCGGAGGCCGACGACACGCTCTCCTTAGTTGGCACGGGGAGCCATGCTCTCAGTCGCTAGATCTGTTCTCACGTGAGCCACGCGACAGAAATAATCCACTGGAGAGTCCATGGCTCCCGTTTCTAAGTGTGCGTGCGCCGGGCACCACATGCAGAGATTGACTATGGAACACCTACGGCACTTTCGCAGAAATTCTCTCCTGTTTGATCTCATCTCCCGCACCTGAGGGATGAAAGTCTCCCACGCCTCTTTGAGATTCCCTTTCTTGAGATCATAGACGCAATCCGGGTGCCAGAGAGACTGGCAGAGCCGAAAAAGGCCGTCATAACTGACATTGAAATTATCATTGCCTGCCCCGCAATGAAAAAGATGATTGCAGCCAAGGGATAATTCCGGAGTGACGAGTCTCTCGCAACTTTTTTGCAGGGCTTGGAAACGCTCCGGATCAGAGGCTTCAAGTGCTGCGATCTCTTCGGGTGAAAGCCTCTCCGACTTTATTTCCTCGTTCCTATCTGGATCTCCATCATACCGCAGGTGCAGCAGGGGATCAAGACGGAAGTAGTCCTTGGTCCTTTCGCGACAAAAACGGGAGATCTCCGGAATTTCGTGGAGATTGGAACGAAGGGCCATGGCCTTGAGGCGAACTTTGATTCCGTTGTCTAGAAGGAGAGCAAGCCCTCTCATGAACGCGGCAAAGGAGCCTCCTCTCCGCGTCACCCGCTCGTAGGTCTCTTGAGTCACTCCATAGACCGTGACTTCTATGTCCCTCGGCGGGTATTTCTGAAAAAGTCTCACATGCTCTCTCGTGATCAGAGTGGCATTGGTGAAGACCGAAAGGAGAAGCCCCCTTTTCTTCATGTACAGATAGATGGAGCAAAAATCTTCCCTCAGCAGGGGTTCCCCGCCGGTGATCAAACACCACAAGGCGCCCATGGACACGGCTTCGTCCGTGATTTCCTTGATTTCCTGAAAGGAAAGCTCCTTGTTTCCGGCCACTTTGTCTCCGGCGGGCAGATTGATGTAGCAGTGCCTGCAGTCATTGTTGCAGCGGGCAGTGAGGTCCAGCTCGAAAGAGAAGGGAACTCTTCTTTCTTCCGTCTTTTGCCAGAGGGCAAAGTCGCTCAAAGGGATGGAGCCTTCGAATGAGTCTGTCAACTTGGTGACCTCTTTACAAAAATGCGGATCAGCTTCGCCACAGGGAGAAGGAGCGGCAAGAGAAGTCCTCTGCCGACAAGCAAAGCGATCAGAAATCTTTCCGGGCCAAGGCCGAGAAAAACGTCTTTTCCATTCCTTTCCACTCTTGTGACAAAACCAAGAATGTTTTGTGCGGCCACAGACTCATCGGCTTCAGAACTGTTATCTCCTTTTGTCACGTACCGATCCCCTTTCTTCCCAACGACCCTGTGAACACGGAGCTTGTCTGCTTCGCCAAGCACAAGAGCGATGACATCGCCCACGCTCGGGGACGCATTCTTCAGTGGGGAGAGAGTGACCACATCCTCGTTCTTTATGAAAGGGGACATGCTGAAGCCTCTAACCTGAAACCGGACGGACGCCCCCTTTCCGAGCACAGCGCGGAGGAGTTGGGCCAGAGCAGGCCCTGCAAGAGAAAGCTCGCTTCCTTTCACGACGCCAAACTTAGGCTTGGCGGCCTGGCCCATCAATCATGCCTCCACACGTTGTTGGAGAGGAGCATGGGTCGAGCTTCGCCGGGTCACGAGACGCGTGCTGAGCAGGGGGTCGATGCCTCCGTGCGCATCGACGAGCCAGACCGGCCTGTTCAGCTCCTCAGAAATCCTGCAGGCCGGAGTCCCCTCCAGATCACGCAGCAGAGCATCGAAAGGCACCCTGGGAATCAGGAAAAGATCCGCATCAGGCCACTGCTCCAAGGCTTTCTTGCCGGTTCGGATGAAATCCTCAACCATCAGCAGGCCAGCCGCCATGATGTTGCCGCCGTAGGTTCCGTTTTCTACGGGCTCTACATGATGGAGGTTCGGTGCTGAGCGGGTTTTCTCCTTCACCAGCGATTCGAGACGGCAAAAGGCTGCCGTGGAGGAGAGCCAGACGACTTCTCTGTAGGCCCCGCCTCTGTTCTTGGGATTTCCCTTCAGGGTCTTGTCGAGAATCGTCTCCACGCGGATGTGGAGCGGGGAAACCATATCCGGATGGGGAATCAACGGCACGCCATGGGCGGCCTTCATGCGCTCCGAAAAATCCGTAAACTCCGTCAGGGAACACTCCAGGTCGGCAACGACCTCGGGTCGCGTGCGCCTGGTGTGTCCGGGCCAATACAGAATCATGGACTTCGCCCCCTGGGAGATGACGTGGGCGTAGGTTTCTTCAATGCCGTCCCAACCGCAGATCCTAGGGAGAGGAATGATCGTGCCGATGAGGTCCATCTTGTGTTCACGGATGAGAGAAAGCGAGGAGATGGCGAGTTCGGCCCTTCTGATGTCCTGGCCGAAGATGCGAGCCCAAAGGGCGGGCTCCACGGAATGCAAGGAGACATTGATCTCGATGGGCTTGTAGCCGGAGAGCTTTCTCAAAAACGCAGAATCGAGCATGGAGGCGTTGGTCGTAAAGCAGAGGGTGTTGTAGAAGAACTTGCGCCGCACCATTTCAAGAATCCTGAAAAGGTGCGGGTGAAGCAAGGCTTCCCCCTCGGAGATGCGGCCGGGCAGGCTGTCGCTCAGTCTGATGGGATCATCATGGGCGCTCATGGCGCACAGTTGAAGTCGAGTATCTTCCAGGTCACGGAAAAACCCGCCCGCGACAGGAAAGGGATTCAAGTGATTGGAGCAGAAAAGGCAGTGGCTGTTGCAGACCGCACTGATGGGCAGCTGGTTGGGCGGTTGGCCTCCGGCCAGCCATTCGCTCATGAAGGGAGTCAGGGTGAAGGCCTTGTTCTCAGTGTTCATTGATCAACCTGCAGCCAAGACAATTTTGAAAGATGTTGCAGAAGTTCGTTCTTGTCATTCCCGTGAAAACGGGAATCCAGGATTACCAAGAATTTCTGGATTCCCGCTCCCGGCCTTCACCGGGACAGGCTTCATTCGCGGGAGTGACAGCTTCGACGGACTTATTCACACGACCTCCATTAGGATTTTCCTGCGCACCAACTCCTCCACCAATCCGATGAGGTCTTTTTCGATTTCACCGGCCGGCGCGTCAAATTCCGAGGAAAGCTCACCCAAGACGTCTCTCAGCTTCTTTTTCCCGTCCAGACGATCCCAAATCGCCTTTCCGGTTTCGTTCAGAGTGTAAAGCTCATCCTCCAGATCTCCAATCCCTGAGACCAGGGGCACGATGATGAGTTCCCCTTCGATAGTCCGCGCTACAATATCTTCCGACGGCCTGTAGAGGCCGTCCAGAGAAACCTTAATCTCCATAGGCGATCCTGCGCTCACTTTCTATTCCCTCCGACATATTCCGAATCCTTTCTCTCCAATCTTTCACTTCCCATCCTTTCTCTCTTGCATCCAGCAAACCGATCTGCCTGGCCTCTGCATGGGCGATGTCACAGAGGTACTCCACCGGAGTGTCGAGCGTTCCGTGTTCCATCCACGATTTCCCGGGGCATTGCTCGCAGAGCCCTTTCAGGAAACAACGGGCACACCGGGCAAGGTAGCCAGGATGTTTGGCTTTCATCGCCCGCACTTGCGGGAAAAAGCGTTTCATCGCTTCGTTGAGAGATCCCCTGGTCAGATCGTAAACCGTGTCCGGATGTCTGAGGTCCATGCAGAGCTGAAAGCGGCCGTAAGCATCCAGGCACCCTCCGTTGACGCCCGCTCCGCATGAAAAGAGGTCATCCCCCGGAGGGCCAATAAACCTGGAACAGAACGCCTTCATCTCCTTTAGACGTTCCTGGTTTCTTCGAGCAAGAAACCGGACTCCCTCTTCCGGCGCCGTCCTGATCTTTCGAATAGAAACGCTCTTCTTCTCGTCTCTCCTGCAGCGAAGGTCGAAGAACATGGCATAAGACGGTGGACCCTCCATCCAGGGAAGCGTCGATGCCCAGTTTTCGAAGGCTTTCACCTCGTCCTTGTTCGGCGGCAAAAGGGCACCCTTGACCACGAAAGGGACCTTCTTTTCCAAGAGAAGGTTGATTCCCCGCCAGGCCGCTTCAAAAGAACCCGGAGTTCTCGTCGCGGCTTCATAGGAAGTTCTCTTCATGCCATAGACAGTAACCTCTATTTTCTCGAGAGGAGGAATGCGGGAGAACAATTCCGCGAGGGAGGGAGTGATCAGAGTGGCATTCGTGAAAAGGAGAACCTTGAGCCCAAGCCTTCTCGCGTAAAGATAAAGCTCCTCGAAATCCCTCCTCAAAAGAGGCTCTCCACCGGTGAAACGAACGGTGAGGCAGCCGAGCGAAGCCGCCTCTTTGAGCGCGAGTTCAACGGCCTCTGTTGAGCGCTCCCTCTTCTGGGCGCCCCGATCATCCGCCGGGAGGTTGATGGAGCAGTGAAGACAGTTGTTGTTGCACCGCTCGGTAAGTTCCAGGTCAAGCTCCAGCAGGAGCGGTTTTTTCGACTCCCATAGAGGAGCCCTTTGTGAACTCAAGCGAACGATGTAGGCGTTACCCTGTTCAGCCATCAGCAGTGATCTCTCCGGATATGCTTTGCTCTTGATAGGAGCGCTCGATCCGGCAATCGTAGGGGAGGGGTTTATCCCCTCCCTCGGGCGGGCGTAAACCCGCCTGAGGCGGGTAAAGCCCATTCCAATATTGTCGCGCACGGAGCGTCACTCCTAAAGCTCTTTGAGCAGGTCAATCACACCTCCACTCCGGTCAAATTCAAGAGAATAGAAGGGCACGGATGCGGCGATCCTCTGTATCAGG
>JALOPA010000323.1 GCA_025454125.1 Thermodesulfobacteriota bacterium | reverse complement strand
TAGCCCAGGATTTTGGGATTCTGGAATTTGCAATTCTAGAATTGACGGCTTCGCAAAAAAGTCGTCACCCCGTTGAACCCGCCAGAGGTTTACCCGCCTCCGGAGGGCGGACAAGAAACGGGGTCCAGTCATTTCTTATCTCTACTGAAACACTGGATTCCGGCTTCCGCCGGAATGACGGAAAAAGACGTTTTCTGACTTTTTACGAGTTCATCAGAATTCGGAATCCCAGGATTCCCCAATTCCTCAATCGGTTCTTTGTTCTCGCTTTCCGTCTTCCAGAAATTTGGTGGCGCAGGCTTCGCTGCAAAAGTGGACTGTTTTCCCCTTCGGCCTGATCACGGCCTTCAAGACCCTGTAAGCCACATAAGCAAGCACGATGTAAATGATAAAACGCATAGGCAAGACCTTTATTCCAGGAGGGTGACCTGCTGATTATCCCCTCGGAGATCCCGGAGCAATTGGGAAACCGTCTTTCCCAGAATCGGATGAATGACGTCCGGGGAGATTTCCGCCAGCGGCACAAGGACAAATCGGCGTTGGTGCAAATAAGGGTGAGGGATTTTCAAGTCTGTTTCGTCCAGGATGTCCGCTCCGAACAAGAGGAGATCCAGGTCCACGATCCTGGGTCCCCACTTCCCCTTCCTTACCCTCCCCATGGCGGTTTCTATCGAGAGAAGAGCGTCGAGAAGATCCCGTGCGCAAATCTCCGCGTTCAGGCACGCCACACCGTTCACGAACCAGTCCTGGTCTTCCACTCCAACGGGGCTGGTCAGGTACCAGCTGGAGCGCCTGAGGAACCCACATCCCCTAATCTCTTTAAGCTTCTCGACCGCTTCGGCACAGTTTTTTTTCCTGTCTCCGAGGTTCGAACCGATTCCGATGAAGGCGTGTTTCATAATCAAAGAATAGAATACAGAAGACAGTAGACAGAATATGTCACGAGTGACAAGTGACGAGTGACGAGACAAACTCTCAGAATCTAACTTGTCACTCGTAACTCGTCACTTGTCACCTATCCTCTGCAACACATACGATTTTGTCTTGGAAAGGGAATCGAGGCATTTTTCATCAGCCTGCTAAAATGGCACCGACTTGATTCGTTCCATCGCTTCTTGGAGGCGTTCTTTCTTCTGCGTCAGGGCGATACGAAAATACCCTTCCCCGGGTTCGCCGAAACCATTGCCCGGGGTGACGACCACGCCCTTTTCGAGCAAGCGCGTCGCAAGCTGTGCGGAGCTGTAGCCCTTCGGCGTTTTGATCCAGAGGTAGAAGCTCGCTTTCGGGGTGTCCAACTCAAAGCCCGCCTTTTTCATTTGAGAGACCATGAGGTCTCGCCGTTCCGTGTAAACGTCGATATTCTTCCGGACACAGGACTGGTCACTTCGCAGGGCCGTGATCCCCGCAAACTGGATGGCCTGGAAAACACCGGAGTCCACATTGCTCTTGACGGCGCTCAGGCCTTCAATGGCTTCTCTGTTTCCTGCGGCAAAGCCGACGCGCCAGCCGGTCATGTTGTAGGTCTTGGAAAGAGAGTGGAACTCGATCCCCACGTCCTTGGCCCCCCTGGCCTGCAAAAAGCTCGGCGGCCGATAGCCGTCAAAGGCGACTTCTGAGTAGGCGGCATCGTGGCAGACCAGGATCTTGTTTTTGGCCGCGAACTCCACAACCTTTTCGAAGAACGCCACATCGGCGACCGCTGCCGTGGGGTTGTTCGGGTAGTTGATGAACATCACCTTGGCGCGGCGCGCCACGTCAGGAGGTATGGCTTCGAGGTCGGGCAAGAAACCCTTTTCTTTGACAAGGGGCATGGTGGTGCTCTCTCCGCCGCAGAAAAGAGTCGCGATGTTGTACACGGGATAGCCCGGACTCGGTACGAGAGACACGTCTCCCGGGTTGATGAAGGCCAGGGGCAAGTGGGCGATCCCCTCCTTGCTCCCGATGAGGGTGAGCACTTCCTTTTCAGGGTCGAGGGCCACGTTGAACCTTTTTCCGTACCACTCGGCCACCGCAGCCCGGAACTCGAGCATGCCTGAATAGGAGGGGTAGCGGTGGTTGGCCGCGTCACCCACGGCTTTCTTCATGGCCTCGATAATGTGGGCCGGGGTAGGGAGATCCGGATCCCCGATGCCGAGATCAATGAGGTCCACCCCTTTGGCTCTCAGTTCTGATTTTTTCCTGTCGATCTCCTTGAAGAGATAAGGGGGAAGCTTTCGTAAACGATTGGCTGTGTCGAACATGGTCGGTAAGTCTCCTTTGAGAAGTGCCTAAAGTGTCTAAAGTGAGGAGGAACAAAACTAAGGCAATCACGAAAGCACGAAATTTGGAAAGTTGGAAAAAGGACTAGGTTTTCTATATAACCCTCTCTTCTTTCGTGTCTTCCCTCGTGAGCTTGCCCTGAGCTTGTCGAAGGGTGTTTTCGTGATAAGGGGTTGTTTTGCGCTTTGTCAATCCGGAATTTCAAAGACCAAGTCAAGATCATTTACCATGAAAGCACGAAATTTCGAAAGTACGAAAAAGGGACATGGTGTCTATATAACCCTCTCTTCTTTCGTGCTTTCGTCTCTTCGTGTTTTCGTGATAAGGGGTTGTTTCACTCTTTTTCTTTTCTTCTTCTGATCTTTAGGCATTTTGGGCATTTACTTCAGCCCTAACACGTCCATCATATCATACAGCCCGGGGGGTTGGCGCACCACCCAGGCGGCGGCTTTCACCGCGCCTCTGGCGAAATTGTCACGGTTGTGAGCCCTGTGGACGAGTTCCAGGCGTTCGCCGATGCCGCCGAACAGAATGGTGTGTTCCCCTGTGATGTCGCCCGCTCTCCAGGTCTGAATCCCGATCTCCTTGGCCGTCCTCTCCCCGATCATCCCCTTTCGGTGGTAGACCGCAACGTCGTCGAGTTCCCGGTCCGTCGCCGCCGCCAGAATCTGGGCGAGGCGTATGGCCGTCCCGCTCGGCGCATCTTTCTTGAGCCGGTGATGCACTTCGAGGATCTCCATGTCATAGTCCTTTCCCAGGACCCTGGCCATCTCCCCGGCGATCTTGAACATCACGTTTACGCCCACGCTCATGTTGGGGGACATGACGCAGCCGGTGCTCTTTGCAAAGGCCTTCACTTGGTCGAGCAGACGGCCGCTCATGCCTGTGGTCCCGACGACCGCAGCGAGTTTGGCCTCTGAAGCAAGCTCGAGGTTCGCCAAGGTCGCCTCGGGCGTGGTGAAGTCGATGAGCACCTCCCCGAGCCCGCTGACCTCCTTGAGGGATCCGGCCATCTTGATGCCGAGGTCGCCAAGGCCGGCCACCTGCCCCACGTCGGATCCGACGCTCGGGTGACCCGGCCGTTCAAAAGCGGCCACCAGCTCGACGTCGCTGCTCTGCCGGATCATGTGAATGATTCGCACGCCCATTCGACCTGCAGCCCCTGCCACAATTGCCCGGATCATAATCAAGTCTCCATGAATCAGAATACAAGAAGACAGTATTCAGTAGACAGAATGAAAGAAGGTAAGAAGAAAAAAATACTCTTCTTATTGTTAGGGCGCGAATCCCTGTTTTGTCCTCATTAGTCTATATCCAATTCCGTTCTCTATGTTCTCCTCTTGAACTGCTGTCTTCTGTATTCTGCCTACTGTCTTCCTATTCTTTGATCAAACCGTAATCCCGGAGCGCGGATTTCAGCTTCTCCAGGTTTGCCTGAGCCATGGGAACCAGGGGCAGCCTCATCTCCCCGTCGATCTTCCCCATCAAAGCCAGAGAGGTCTTGACCGGGATGGGATTGGTTTCGATGAACATGGCCTGGCACAGAGGAAGAAGCTTGAAAAAGAGCTGCCGCGCACGCTCGATCTCGCCCTGCTCCCATGCCTTGACCATGTCCGCATTGTCCTTCGGCACCACATTGGCTACCACGGAAATCACGCCCTTGCCTCCAATGGCCAGGATGGGGAGGGTCAGGTTGTCGTCGCCGGAGAGGAGCGTGATCCTGTCCCCTGCAAGCTGCACCACTTCCGCCATCTGACCCAGGCTGCCGGAGGCCTCTTTGATGGCCACGATCTCCGGCATCTCTGCCAGGCGGGCCACGGTCTGGGGCAGCATGTTGACACCCGTTCTTCCCGGGATATTGTAGAGCACCTGGGGGAGAGGAACCGCTTTCGCGATGGCCTTGAAGTGCTGGTACAGCCCTTCTTGAGTCGGCTTGTTGTAGTAGGGCGTCACCTGAAGGGTTGCATCCGCACCGATCTTCTTGGCGTGCTCCGTCAGCTCGATGGCTTCCGCCGTGCTGTTCCCGCCTGTTCCCGCGATCACGGGCACCCGCTTCCTGACCGCCTCGACGGCAATCTCCAGGGTTCGTTTGTGCTCTTCCATGTCGAGCGTCGCAGACTCGCCCGTCGTTCCCACCGGAACGATGGCGCTGGTGCCGTTCTCAATCTGGAATTCGATGAGCCGGCGGAACCCTGCCTCGTCCACTCTGCCTTTCTTGAAAGGCGTGACAATCGCCACAATCGATCCTTTGAACATGACCAATCCTCCCTCCTCTTTGAAGAAAGAATACAGAAGACAGCAGACAGAAGTCAGAATGAAAAAGAAGGCATAAAATCAACCACGAAAGCACGAAAATAGGAAA
>JALOPA010000322.1 GCA_025454125.1 Thermodesulfobacteriota bacterium | reverse complement strand
TGGCAAAGGAGCGCGGCATCAAAGGGTTTACGGCGGATGTGCTCGCCTCGAACAAGGCCATGATGAAGGTTTTCGAGAAGGGGGACCTGCCGGTCAAAGCCAAGCTGGAACAGGGCATATTCGAACTCACCATAGGCTTTGAACCTTGAGAACCGGTTCAATCTTCGTCCGGAACCAGGGATTCGGCGGCCCTCGATATGTCGGAAACAAATCGGGCCTTTTCGAGGGCCAGCGCGATTTGCTGACCCAATTCCATCAGGAAGGCGAGGTCATCTTCCCTGAATCCGTAGGGCCTGCGCACGGAGTCCAGGTAGATTACTCCGGCGAGCCGGGAAGCGAAGATCATGGGGGCGCAGAGGACGCACTGCACTTTCAGAACTTTCAGCGTGTCCGCGATGTCGCCCTCCTCCGTTTTCGTGTTTGAAATCATCACGGGCCGTTTCACCGCGAGCACCCGCTCAACAACCTTCGTGGAATAGGGGGCGGTTTTCTGACTCTTTGGGGTGCTCGGACCCAGCACGGTTTCTTCAACCTCGCCCGTCTCAAGATCTGTGAGGAGAATTGCGGCCCGGTCCACGCGATTCAATTCCTCCGTAATAGACTCGAGAATCCTTTCAAGAGCCTCACGAATAGAGATCCCCGAGATCAACAGGTTGGAGGCGTCCTGCAGCAACTGCAAACGCTTTTCTTCCGTTTCATCCCTGCCCTCCACCAGTGCACTGGCCTTCTCGATGTCCGCCCTGCTGAGTTTCACGGTTTCGCTGAAAGAGGTCATCTGGCCGTCGTCTGTCTCGCTCAAGGAAACGCTGACGATGGTCGTTCCCAGGGCGATGGGCACCCCTGCCTTCAATTCCACCTCGATGCCGGGTTCCAGATAAGCGCTGTCAAAGAAGGTTTTGTTTTGGCTCTTCAGATCGGTTATGAAAAATCTGCTTTTCTTGAGAACAATTCTGGCGTGCTTGCGGGACAGGGTCCTGTCTTCGATGCGGATGTCGTTGTCGATGGACCGGCCGATGTAGTTATCTCCTTCCCGGAGCCTGAAAGAGCGGCCCTTAGCGGGTCCGCTTAGAACGTACAGATAAGCCATTAGGCATTCCCATTGCAGGCCTTTCGCCGCGACCAAAATCTGGCCTGCTGTTTGAGGCTTGAGGATCGCTTCGCTTGAGGTTTACCCGCCTTCGGCGGCGCCACAGGCGACCAGGGTTTGAGGCAAAATCGTTCTTGCCTCCAACCTCCAACTTGTCCGCACGTCGCAGAGAAGTCACGCTCTAAGATTCTAACGATAAGTAAATGTTCAGCTTCTTGCCATCACTTCTTTCCCTTGAGCGACTCGTTCTCTTTGACCAACTCGCCCAGGAGGTCAGCCAGGAGCCAGCTTTCAGAAACCGGCGTCAAGGTCGCCCACAGTTGGGCCGGCAAACCCGCCTGCCGATAGGCGTACATGATCCTGTGGAGTTCCTTCTGAGTGAAACCGGACAGGATGAGGGCTCGCGGCAAGTCGGCTGATTCTCCCATTCCCGATCCGGTCGCCAGGCCGAGCAGATCCTTCAGGGTTTTGCCCAAATCGGCGTTCGTGGGGAAGATGAGGGGCCGGTCGCCGAATCCGGCCTTGTCCATAAACAGGGCGAAGTACCGGTGCTCCGGAGGAGGATAGCCGCACACCAGGATGCCTTTCGGGCCGTACATCCGATCATCGCTGTCCTCTATCTTCTGGAATTCTCCGTCTGTCATGAGTCGTTTCCTTTCTTCCCTTTCCCCTTTCTCAGAAGCTCGGCGGTCATATACAACACCCCGCGGTCCCTCAGCCCCGCCAGGGTGGAGGCCTGCTCCTGAAACCCTTCCAGGGCGTTGAAGTGGCGGTCTGTGGGGTCGCCTTTGAAGGTGGGAATCAGGAAAATGTGGGTGTGAGGAATGCGCCGGCCGCGCGCGTACATCGTGACGAACTCCGGTGAAAACACCTTCATGATCCGCTTGGACGCGGCTCTGGCCAGAGTGAAGAGACTGGCGTTCTCCTGTGCGGTGAGCTGATGCCACCAAGGCACGTGGCGCTTGGGGATCACCAGACAATGACCCTGGGCCAAGGGGTTGATATCCAGGATGGAGAGAGAATGCTCGTTCTCGAGAATGACTTGAGCCGGCTCGCTGCCTGAAACAATGCGGCAAAAGACACAATCCGATTTTTCATCGCTCATGGGTTCACCTCAGTAGGCACAAAGTGGGTAACACAGTTAGGCCTCAATTGCAAGGGAGGGGATAAAACATTGATCATTGGACCTCGATCCTCGCATATTGAATATTGATGCGCTCGTGAAAAGTCCTTTAGGGCGTCACTCCCGCGCAGGCTGGAGTCCACAAAAGATGGGAAATACTGGATTCCCGCCTGCGCGGGAATGACGGATCAGACGGCGAAAACCGCCTTTTCAGCGTCCTGCTGAACGCTGAGCATAGAACATTGAGAACGGAAGCTTACGCTTTGACACAGGAGCGTCGGCGGGTTGTATCTCAGGCGAGAATGTTTAAATTTTTTGAAAACCGAGATCGACGGGGGATGATTCATGATGACTCTTGACGATATCCGGAAAGACCGGAAGCTTGTGGATTCCATCGATTGGACCATGACTCCGGAGGAGGCGGTCACACTCTATCTGGAGTGGGGGAACAACACGGCCCACGGAAGAAAGATGGTGAAATCCAAGAAGGACGTGTCTTACTACTTCGTGGTGAACACATGGAACGACCCTCCCGTGATCTTCCTGGTGCGGCGCAACTCCGATGAGGCGGTGGATCTGGCGGCGATCGAACTGCCCCCCCATCTCCGAAAGCGCTTTGCGGAAACCGTGGCTCTCAGGAAGAGCGTCTATGGGCTCACTCCGGAAGTGAGGGATTGGCTGCAGAAGGAAACCAAATGGGATGCATGAAAAGGGTCTCCGAGAATACCGCTTGTTGTGTCCAGCCTCTAACCCGATGCGCCTCCGACCTTGACCGACCGCCGGCTATTTCGTATACTTCCCGCCAAGACCACAGAGGAGAACTCCGATGAAGCCCGTTGTTTTGGTCACCCGCAAATTGCCTGCCGCGGTTGAAGAACGCCTTCGCCGGGATTACCAGGCCAGGCTCAATCCCGACGATCATCTTTACTCGAGCGACTCCCTGATCGAGAGCGCAACCGGTGCCGATGCGATCCTTCCATGTCACACGGAGCGCTTCACGGCCCCCTTGATCGAAAGGCTCCCCAAAAGCGTCCGCATCATCGCCAACTACTCGGTCGGGTTCGACCATGTGGACATCGCCGCGGCAAAACGGCGCGGGCTGGTGGTGACCAACACGCCGGATGTCCTGTCCGATGCTACGGCCGAGGTGGCCATTATGCTCATGCTGGGCGCGGCCCGGCGCGCGTCCGAAGGGGAGCGACTGGTTCGGACCGCCACATGGCGGGACTGGAGCCCCAGCTTTATGGTGGGGACTCAAGTGACCGGCAAGCGGTTCGGTATCGTGGGTTTTGGCCGCGTGGGACGTGTCACGGCGCGGCGGGCCAGGGGGTTTGACATGGCGATCCACTATCACGACCTCCACCGGCTTCCGCCGGAACAGGAAGAAGGGGCGATCTTCCACCCCACTCCGGAAGATCTCATGCCGCACTGTGACTTTCTCGCTTTCCACTGCGTGGCCACGCCTCAGACTCAGCGAATGCTCAATGCCGAGCGGATTGCACTCCTACCGGACGGGGCCATCGTCATCAACGCCAGCCGTGGCGTGGTCATTGACGACGATGCGCTGATCGCCGCCTTGAAATCAGGAAAGGTGGGTGCCGCCGGTCTGGATGTGTTTAACAACGAGCCCAACATCGATCCGAGGTACAGGGATCTGCCGAACACTTTCCTGATGCCCCACATCGGCAGCGCGACAAAGGAAACCCGCGACGCCATGGGATTCCGGGCTCTGGACAACCTGGACGCGTTTTTCGCTGGCAGAGAACCGCGCGACCGGGTGGCGTGAAACATTGGTCATTGAACATTGGGCATTGAACATTTAGCATTGGGCACTGAAGCTTTTGTAACACATCACAAAACGTCCTTTTCTGTCATTCCCGCGAAGGCGGGAATCAGTTTCTCAAACCCTCCTGGACTCCCGCCTACGCGGGAGTGACAACATGGAAGATATTGGATATTGAAGAATACCATTTTGTATCATGTGGATGGCCTTTGGTGAAGGTTAAATGATCGATTAGACTTGAGGAGTCATTATGGCCAAGAAAGAAGATCTGTTGAAAGGCAAGAAGATATTGATCGTTGACGAT
>JALOPA010000321.1 GCA_025454125.1 Thermodesulfobacteriota bacterium | reverse complement strand
GCCCGTGGACATGGCCAATGAGGGCATCTACGTGTGCGGCACGGCTCACGGCCCCAAGCTCATTTCAGAAGCCGTGGCCCAGGCCATGGCCGCCTCGGCGCGGGCCGCCACGTTCCTTTCCCAGTCCGAGATCACCCTCTCGGTGGTGACGGCCAAGGTGGATCAGGAGCGCTGCGCCTCCTGCCTGATCTGCGTCCGCGTGTGCCCCTACGGGGTGCCGCGCATCAACAAAGACGGGGTGAGCGAAATCGACGAAGCCCTGTGCCGCGGGTGCGGCGTCTGCGCCGCCGAGTGCCCGGCCAAGGCTATCGAACTCAGCTGGTACGAGGACGATCAGGTTCTGAGCAAGGTGGAGGCCTTGCTGGAAGGGGTTTTGCCATGAGCGAGTTTCAGCCCGTCATCATCGCTTTTTGCTGTCAGTTCTGAGGGTACACCGCTGCGGACCTGGCAGGTTCCATGCGTCTTCAGTACCCGAGCAGCATCCGGATCATCTGCCTTCCCTGCACCGGCAAGGTGGATCTGATCCATCTCCTGCGGGCCTTCGAAAAAGGCGCAGACGGCGTGTACGTGGTGGGGTGCATGGAGGGCTCCTGCCAGTTCACGTCGGGAAACCTCCGCGCGAGAAAGCGGGTGGAGCAGGCCCGGGCCATTCTCAACACCATCGGGGTCGGCGGAGACCGGGTGCGCATGTTCAACCTGGCCTCCAGCGAGGCGCCCCGGTTCGTGGAGATCGCCGAGGAAATGACCCGCACTATCGTGTCCCTGGGACCCAACCCCATCAAGGCGGCCCGAAAGTCCATGGCCGCATGAAAGACCGGATCGTTCTTCGAGAAAGAAAGGACAGGTGTCATGATTGTCGCCAAACAGAAACCCTTGGAAGAAATCCTTGAAAGCGTCAAGAGCGCAGCCCGGATTCTGGTGGCCGGGTGCAACGAGTGCGTGACGGTATGCGAGGCGGGGGGCAAAAAGGAGGTGGCGGTTGTGGCTTCCGCCCTCCGCATGGCGCTCATGAATCAGGGCAAGGAGGTCAAGATCGACGAGATCACCCTGGAACGCCAGTGCGATCACGAGTATCTGGAAGAGCTCCGGAAACTCGTGGACCAGTACGACCTTGTCCTGTCGCTGGCGTGCGGGGTGGGGGTCCAGTTCCTCGCCGAAAAGTACGTGAAGACCCCCGTGGTTCCCGGCGTGGACACCTGCTTCATGGGAGTGACCGAACAGCGGGGCGTGTGGACCGAACGCTGCCAGGGCTGCGGCCAGTGTCTACTGGCCCGGACTGGCGGCATCTGTCCCGTGTCCCGGTGCGCCAAGAGGCTCTTCAACGGCCCCTGCGGAGGGTCCACCCGCGGGAAATGCGAGATCGACAAGGACCTGGACTGCGGCTGGCAGTTGATCATCAACCGCCTCAAGGAGCTGGGCCGGATCGAGGATTATGAAGTGCTCATTCCCATCAAGGACTGGTCCAAAGAGCGGGCCGGCGGACCTCGCAAAATCGTGCGGGAGGATGTTCGATGATCACAGAGATCAAGACACCGAGCAAACTGGAAAAACTGCTCAAGGCAGGCCATCAGGCGGTCACCTCCGAGTGCGGCCCTCCCAGGGGGAGCGATGCGTCGCTGATCAAGAAGAAGGCGGAGATGATCAGGAACCATGTGGACGCCATCAACATCACGGACAACCAGACCTCCGTGACGCGGCTTTGCAGCCTCGCTTCGGTGATCCACCTCAAGCTCATGGGGCTGGAGCCGATTCTCCAGATGGTCACGCGGGACAGGAACCGCACGGCCCTGCAGAGCGACATTCTCGGCGCAGCCTCCTTCGACATCTTCAACATCCTCTGCCTCTCCGGCGACCACCAGATCTTCGGCGACAACCCCAAGGGGCAGAACGTGTTTGACCTGGATTCCATGCAGCTGATCCAGACCGTGCGCTACATGCGGGACGAAGGCAAGTTCCTGGGCGGAGACGCGATCGGCCGGCCGCCCCGCCTCTTTGTGGGCGCTGCCGTCAATCCCTTTGCCGATCCTTTCGAGATCCGGGTTCCCAGGCTGGCGAAGAAAATCGCGGCAGGCGTGGAGTTCCTTCAAACCCAGTGCATCTTCAATGTGGAGAAATTCAAGCTCTACATGAAACTTGCGGCGGACCGGGGGCTCACCGAAAAGGCCTTCATCCTCGCCGGCGTCACGCCCCTCAAGTCCGTGGGCATGGCCAAGTACATGAAAAACAGGGTCCCCGGTATGGATGTGCCCGACGAGATCGTCAAACGGATGGGCGGCGTGGCCAAGGAAAAGCAGCCCGAGGAGGGCATCAAGATCTGCGTGGAGACCATCCAGCAGCTCAAGGACGTGCCAGGAGTTCGGGGCTTTCACATCATGGCCATCGAGTGGGAGGAAAAGGTCCCGGAGATCGTGGAGCAGAGCGGGCTTTATCCGCGGCCGCAAATCGGATGAATACAGGCACAAAGGCACAGAGGGACAAAGCCACAGAGCGGAAGGGTTTTTCTGCTTTGTGCCTTTGCATCTTTGTCCCTTTGTCCCTTGTCTTTATTTGTGCCTGAACACTTATGCGATATACTCACTGGGTCTTCGCCCGAAGGCGAGGAGGTTTCCCCCATTTTCTTAGAGCGACAATAACTCACAGGAGGTTTTGGATATGGCTGGCAAATACGTTTTGGTTGTGGATGATGATCCGGATCTGGTGGAGACCGTGGCGATGATGCTGGAGAGCAAGGGATGCGAGGTGGGCATGGCCTATGACGGCATCGAAGCCGAGGAGTCCATCAAGAAGAGACGTCCGGATCTGATCATTCTGGACATCATGATGCCCAGAAAAGACGGATACGTTCTTTGTGCGGAGCTCAAGTCCGATGCGAAGACGAGGGAAATCCCGATCATTCTGTTGACGGCCGTGGGAGAGGCCGTGCCGAGCACCCGATACTCCCATGCGGACGGAATGGCCACGGAAGCGGATGACTACATTCCGAAACCCATTGATACGGAGAGCCTCTGGGCCGCGGTGACCGGTCTGCTCTAAACAGGGACTGCTTTTGGCCTTTTGAAATTGCGAAGGAACAAAGGCGTATATTTCAAAAGGCCGAAAAGTTACGACCGGATGAAACTGAAGGAGTGGGCAAGCGTATGACGGCCCAAGCCGCTCTGGGCGGGTTCAAAATCCTGAAAAACGTCAGTAGGATTTCCATCGTCGCTGAGGGCAGAGGCTTCCCCGAAGACCTGTTCCGCAGGATTGCGGAGGAGAGGGTCAACCTTCCCTACGCGACGCTGGTCTCAGAGGGCTCTTACTGGGGTTTGAATATCGTGGTGGAGGCGGTGGACGAAGAGAAGGTCCGCCGTCTCCTCATGGAAACGTACGGACCCGTATTCACCGTCATCAGCAGAAGCGCCGTGCTTTCCCTTTTCCCCCACAGAAGAAATCCCGAAATCAGCGCACGCCTCTTTGAGGCTTTTGAGCACCAGCACCTGGAGCCGGATGCTCTTGCGAGCTCCCCCTCCACCATCTCCGTGGTCTTGCGGCAGAATTTGATCGACAGCGCAAGCCATGCGCTTTTCGAGCCTTTCACCTTCAGCGCCTATCAAACGCCCGAAGACTGGAAGCTCGCCCAGGAAGGCAAGGAAAAGCTTTACAAGGAGGTCGTGGCCACCTACCAGGAAAAGAAACCAAAGGTCTACGGTCTCGAGATCTACGAAGGGCAGAACCTGCTTCAAATCAAGCTAAACGGCGCAAAGATCACCCATGTGGGAGCCTCTTTTCGAAGCTTTGCGCGGCTCAGTTTGAACCTCACTTTCCTCGCCACAAGCCCGTCGCATGAGCAGGGAAAGGATATCGTGGCCTTCTGCCTTCCCACTTCCCAGGGCGAAACCTACGGCCGGGTGATCACAAAAATCGCCCCCGATGTGGATTTTCAAGCCGTCCCTTCCGTCGTCCTCTTTTCCATGAACGGCCCCCACTTCGGGGACCGATTCGGCATTATCAGCGAGCTGTGCGCGTCTTTCTGGGCGAGACGAGTGGATCTCGTGGCCCTGAGCTGCACGGTCGCATCCGTCACCGGCATCGTGCCCCACCATCAGTGTGAACCTGCCTTGGCAGCGATTCAGGAACGCTTCGACGTGCCCTCCGTGACCCGCCGAGAATAGACCTCCGTCTTTCCAGAGGAGCGTTTGTCACTCCCCTTAGGGAAGGGGCCCCTCTCGCTTCGCAGGTGCGACGGAGCTTCAGCGAACGGGCCACGAAATTTTGTTGACACCTCTTGCTTTTTCACCAAAATGGCCTGAGTGTAAGTAGCGCT
>JALOPA010000320.1 GCA_025454125.1 Thermodesulfobacteriota bacterium | reverse complement strand
ATCGTGGCTCGCTCGCACACATTCACCACCGCCCCGAGAGTAGAGTCGGGAGCGTTCAAATCAGCGAGGCCGGCGGAGACCATCTTTTCCGTGATGTCGGTCACCACGACCTTGGCCCCTTCCTTAATGAGGGCTTTGCAGAAATGCCCGCCTAAGCCCCCGGATGCCCCTGTGACGAAAACGACTTTGTCTTTAAGCCTCATCCCGTTTTCCTATCACGATTCAGGTCGTTCCCGCTATCCAGTGAAGCGCATGAATTGCATGAATATCGAATATCGAACAAGGAATTTCGAATGACGAAGTGTCATTTCTTCTCACTTGCCTTCGGCGTTCTTCATTCGCTGTTCGACATTCTGCGGTTCGCTCTTGAACTTCTTCAAACCTCGCGAAGAAGTTCTTGTCTGGATTTCTAATAGGCTCTCAAATCATAGTTTCTGTCTTTGATGGTGATCTTGATCTTCTTCACTTCGTTCGCAAAGGCCGCGAGGTTGTCGGAGGCCCGCTCAAAAATCTTTTCCCCTTTTTGTTTGCTCGCGAGAAAGGGGTCGCCGATGGTGGCTTCCGCAACGTACTCATGGTGCTCCATGGGGATGAAGATGTTCTCCGTGCCCTGGAAGATCACGGTGGGGACGCCGTCCGTCTTGTTGAAGGCAGGACCAAGCCACTTGGGCGCGTGAGCCGTGTGCTTTTGCGCCCTTTCCATGTGGACGCAGGAGTCGTCGTAGGCCATGCACTGAGCGGTTTCCATTTCACCCGAGTGCCACGCAATTTTCTCCTCGAGAAGGTCGTTGATGACCTGGGTCTTTCTCTCGGTGGGGGTCATGTACCAGGCGCAGAAGCAGCCTGTCTCGTAGCGCAGGCGGCGGAGTGCTTCGTCGTTGACCTTGGTGTTGGACGCATGCTGGCTGGTGTAAATCAGTTTGTTGAATCCGTGAAAAATGAGGCACTTCCCGATTTCATAGATGATCCTGCGCAGGGTCTCGCCTGTAAAACTGAGCGTCCCGATGCCGTCATTTACGGTTCCCATGTGGTGGGGGGAATAACCGACGGGTATCAAAGGCGTGTAAGGCACTTTCGCTTTTTCTGCGGCTCTCCGGGTGGTTTCAATAGTGGCCCAGGAGTCGGTGGCGAGGGGGACATGGGGTCCATGCTTCTCCTGGCTGCCGATGGGGATAAGCACCACGTCGGTGGTTTTCAGGATCGCCTGAACGTCCGGGTAAGACATCTCCTCCATGGCGTAGGTCCAGATTTTTGATTTTGTTTTGGCTTTCTTTGCCATCTCGAGAACCTCCTTTTTAGTCAAAATAACGTTTTTGGATAATAGGCGGCAGGCTCATTTGGGAGCCGGCTTCGCCTGAACGATTTCCCAGTTGGGGCTGTAGGTCGGTTTCAAACCGGCCAGAACACGAAGGGCGTTGTCTGCAGCACCCTCCGCGAGTTGAATGACACCGTCCTTGGTCAGGGCCGCGGTGTGCGGCGTCAGAATCACGTTTTCAAACCGGAACAGGGGATTTTGAGCGTCCGGAGGCTCTTTCTCAAACACGTCCATCCCCGCGCCTTTAATGGCGCCGCGGTTCAGCGCATCAACGAGCGCGGACTCCTGAACGATTTCTCCACGGGACGTGTTGATGAGGAAGGCGGTGGGTTTCATCACGGCCAACTGCTCCTTGCCGATGAGCCCCCGGGTTCCATCGGTGAGAGGGACGTGAAGGGAGAGGAAGTCGGCTGTTTTGATGACATCGAACATGTCGGACCGGAGCACGATGCTTTTCTCCTTGAGGGAGTCTGCCTGAACATAGGGATCGTAAGCCCAAACCTCCATGCGGAAGGCGTTGAAACAGATATCCGCTACGGTTCGGCCGATCCTTCCCAGGCCGATGAGGCCAACGCGCTTCCCGGCAAGCCCCATGGGCCGGTATTCGAAGCGCGACCTGAAATTGCCTTTTCGCGTTTGGGCGTCCAGGTAAGGAAAGTGCTTGGCCAGAGCGCCCATCATCATGACGGCGTGTTCCGCCACGTAGCGGTCCTGCGGTCCTTTGACTCCACAGACTACCACGCGGTGATCCGTGGCCGCCTCGACATCCACGTTGTTTAACCCGCCGCCTGTGCGTGAAATGACTTTCAGCCGCCGTGCCTTCTGAAGCATTTCCCCGGTCACTCGAGTGGCTGTGCGAAGGATGAGGGCATCCGCCTCTTCAAGGAGACGGCCGACGGTGGCGTCCGAAGGGTCGGGGCTCACGAGGACCTGCGCTTTGCCCTCGAGAAGTTTGATCGCGGATTCTTCGATCGGTTCGGAAAGCAAGATGGTATTCAAGGAATGGACCTCTGGTCAAAAGGTGAGGTGCTCATTTGTGCATGATATGCACATCTGAGTATCCCAGAGCCATCCGGTTGTCAAGCAAAAAGATGGTGGCCGGGAAGTGCCGAACCCGAAATCCGCAGCGGGTAAAAAAGCTTCGGGCTAGGAACCTATGTGATCATCAGAAAAGCATAGCGGTTCATCGCCTGTCCGTAATTTGTGAGAGGCTCTATGGGAAACCCGTACTTTTTCACGGTGGAATAAACATCAACGGCCATGGACTCGGGCGAAGGCCTCGCGGTTCTCGGCACTTTGCATTTGCCCCGCTCCCCTGAACATTCTGCACACAGGCTGCAGCTGTCCATGAAAAGCATGAAAGTTTTTTCAAATCCGAGGAGGAACACTTCCCTCTCCAGCTTGGATAGCTTCATGTTGAGTCCCCTGGACCAGGCGTGACGGTCTTCCGGCTTCTTGACCTTTTTCGGGAAATGGAAAATGGCGGCCTCCGAATACTCTTTGAAAAATCTTTGGCATTCCGCAACCGACGGAGTGTTCGGCGGGCACGTGGCATTGTGGCCGTATTCCCCTCACCCGAAGGTGCACTTCATCCTCACCCACTGGGAGACGACGATGTCTATCGGGTCGATCCATTTGAAATCCGCCATGCCGTGCTTCTGAAACAGCGCCTCCAGCTCTTTCCGCTTCTTTGTCCCCAACGCCTTTCCTTTTGCCATGGGTCGCACTCCTTTCTTGCAGAGAAACCACAGCAGTCTCATGACACAATGCAGTCTACTCGATTGGCTGATCCTTCAGCAAGAGAGAATTCCAGGGCATGCCTCCCTAGCGAACGGCCTGTGCAGCGACTGGGCAGAGCTTTTGCAAAGGATGGACTTTGGCGCCTATCCATCTTAATATAGAAAGCGATACCACCGAAAGACGCTGTCGCCTAAACCCGGAGCGCCTAGGAGCTCTCTTGCGAATACTCACCGTCTCAGATCGTGTCGAGCCGGTCCTCAGTGACCGGGACGCCCCGTCACGTTTCCCCGGGGTGGAACTGATCCTGTCGTGTGGAGACTTGCCTCCGGAATACCTTTCCTTCTTGCGAGGCCTGTTTGGAGTCCCCCTCTACTATGTCCTTGGAAACCACGATATCCGCCACGATTCAAAGCCGCCCAAGGGATGCACGAATTTGAACGAAAGGCTCGTGTCTTTCAGGGGCATGAACTTCCTGGGACTCGAAGGGTCCCGCTGGTACAACGGTGGGCTCCACCAATTCACGGAGCGGCAAATGAAGTGGACCATCACCAAGCTCCGGCCGGCCCTCTGGAGGCGTGGAGGCGTAGACCTCGTGGTGACTCATGCGCCGCCAAGGCATGTTCAGGACGCCGAGGATCTTTGCCATAGGGGGTTTAGGAGCTTTCGGTGGCTCATCGACAAATACACCCCGAAGTATTTTATCCACGGTCACATCCATGGTTCTTTCACCGAGCCCACGGAGCGAGTGACAATCGTCAACCAGACCAAGGTAATCAACAGCTATGGGTACTTCATCTTCGACATCGAGCCTGGCTCGATGGCTCAGTAAGGTATTTGGTCCGAAGAGCCGCCCAAGGGCGGAGGAGATCAAATCGTTCCGGGAGAACCTGGAGGGGGACGAGGCCTTTGACACCAGAGACCTGGGCACCCGGCCGGTCCGCCTGGACAAGATCATCGGGAGCGTGGGGAGGTATCACGATTTTGACAGCACTTTCCAGTTGAAAGACCACCTGCCTCACGAACGGTTGGAGAGTGTCAAGAAAATGATGCGGGAGGGAAAACCCCTTCCTCCGGTCGAACTCTACCAGTTCAGGGACGAGTACTACGTCCTCGACGGTCATCACCGGGTTTCGGCGGCCAAAGAATTCGGCTTCGGAGAGATCGAAGCCCGCATCGTGCAGGTGATTCAGGCCGATGACACCTTGGAAAACGCGCTCTATCGGGAAAGGGGGGATTTCAATGAAAAGGCAAACCT
>JALOPA010000319.1 GCA_025454125.1 Thermodesulfobacteriota bacterium | reverse complement strand
GGAGCGGGTCTTCCCGAACGGGTACCTCTACATTCGGGGCAAGAGAGAGATCTGGGTGAACAACGAGAAACAGTACATCCTCCTTTCCGGCACGATCCGACCGGAAGACATCAATGCGAAGAACGAGGTCGCGTCCACCTACGTGGCCGATGCGGAGATCGTCTATGCCGGGGTCGGGCCTGTGGCGGACAAACAGAAACCGGGATGGTTGGGGAGAGTCGTCGACTATGTGTGGCCGTTTTAAATCCGCCTACTGCATTGCCCTGCTGGTGGTCCTTTTCCTGCCTTGGGAAGCGTCCGGGGCTCGAATCAAGGACATTGTCTCCATCAAAGGAATCCGGCCCAACCAGCTTTTCGGGTACGGTCTGATCATCGGCCTCAACGGGAGCGGGGACAAGGACGGAACCACCTTCACGGTTCAGGGACTGGTCAACATGCTCGAGCGCCAGGGCATCCATGTGAGCGCCCTGGACGTGAAGGTGAGCAACGTGGCTGCCGTCATGGTGAGCGCCACCCTTCCTCCCTTTGCCCGTGTAGGGAAAAAGCTCGACATCACCGTGTCCTCCATTGGAGATGCCAAGAGCCTTCAGGGAGGCACCCTCCTGATGACGCCCCTGAAAGGAGCGGATGGAAAAGTCTATGCTCTCGCGCAAGGGCCGGTGGCGGTGGGCGGTTACACCACCTCGGGAGCTGCGGGCGGAGGGGCCACCAAGAACCACCCTACGGTGGGAATGATCAGCGGCGGGGCCACTGTGGAGAGGGAGATTCCCTTGTCCCTCGACGAGAAAAAGGAGTTCACCCTGGTTCTCAATCACCCGGATTTCATGACCGCTTCCAGGATCGTGGAGCAGGTCAACGAGCACTTCAGGGAGCCTCTTGCCAAACCGGTCGACTCGGGCACGCTCAAAATCCAAGTGCCTCAAAGGTTTCAGGACAACGTGGTCACCCTGCTTGCCGAGGTGGGCCAGCTCGAGGTGAAACCGGATACGGATGCGAGAGTGATTGTCAACGAAAGGACGGGCACCGTGGTCATCGGAGAGAACGTGCGGATTTCCACCGTGGCCGTGGCCCACGGCAACCTCAGCATCCAGATCAAGGAAACCAAACAGGTTTCGCAGCCGCTGCCGTTCGCACCTCCCGGCAGAGGCCAGCCGACGCGAACCGAAGACGGGGTCACCGTGGCCCCTGGAGGCGCTACGGTGGTGACGCCGGATTCTGATGTGTCGGTCGGCGAAGAGCAGAATCGTCTCCTCCTGATTCCCGAGGGAAGAACGGTCGGGGATCTGGTGAGGGCGCTCAACGCCATAGGCATTTCACCCCGCGATCTGATCACGGTACTGCAGGCCGTCAAGGCGGCGGGGGCGCTCCACGGGGAGCTGGAAATCATCTAGGGGGAAAGCGATGATCAGCAACGTTCAGTCAGGGACCGGAAACACAGGGATGTCGCTCCCCCGGCTCAGGGAAGTGTGTGCGGAGTTCGAGGCGGTGTTCTTGAACCACCTGCTGAAGACCATGCGCTCCTCCATGGCCGGGGGCGGCCTTCTCGGTAAGAGCCATCAGGGAGAGGTCATGGGGTCCCTGCTGGATGAAAAGATCGCAATGGACATGGCCAAAAAACGGGGCATCGGGATGGGCGATCTTCTTTTTGAGAAGCTGCGGAAATCCTATTCTGCCTCGGATTCGGGGAAAGCGCATGAATGAGGAAACGATTCAGACCATTGAGCGCCTTTTGTTTGAAAAAGCCCTGCGGTACGCCGATCTGGTCGAGTGTTTCAAAAAGGAGCGGGCCTGCTTGACCAGCCTGGAGATCGAATCCCTTTGGGCGGTGTCCGAGGAGAAGAACAGGCTGTGTGCCCAGATCGAAGCCCTGCGATCGAGGATCGCTCTGGCGGGGTCTGCCGGTGAAGGGGCGACTGTTTACGACCCTCACCGGATTCTCGATGCCACTCCGGTCGCGCAGCGAGGTCTGGTCCGCAACATCCTGGTACGCATCCAGAAGTTGAAAAAGGAAGCGGAGATCATGCGGCAGGAGAACCGGGCCTTTATCGACGACTCACTCGATTTTCTTGACGAGATGATCTCTATTCTCTCTGGGGAAGGGGACGCTCAGATGCTTTACAACAGCAGGTCCCGCCTGCGGCGGCCGGAATCCCTCATCACCCTGAGCAGGGAGGTGTAACCATGTCCGGATTGGTTTCGGTTCTGAGCATTGCAAGGGAGGCCTTGGCCGTGCAGCAGTATGGCATGGACGTGACCGGTCACAATGTCGCCAATGTGTCCACAGAGGAGTATTCCAGGCAGAGCCCGGTGCTGGAAGCGAAACGTCCTGCCCCTTACGCGAACCAGCTGTTCGGCACAGGGGTCCAGATCGCTCAAATCACCAGGAACGTGGACCGCTTCGTGGAGGCGCGGCTCATGGACAGAAGGATGGAACTCGCCTCCTCGAGTGAAAAAGAGGTGCACATGAGTGTTCTGGAGGGCCTGTTCAACCAGACCTCGGATCAGAACCTGGCCGCCCAGTTCAGCGATTTCTGGAACGCCTGGCACGACCTGGCTAACAACCCCTCAGGGCTTGCCGAGCGCGACGTGCTTCTGGAAAGAGGGGATCTCCTCGCACAGGGTTTCGCAGACCTGGCCACGGAGATGACCCAGATTTCAAGGGAAATCAACCTCTCTTTGCAAGCAGGCGTGGACGAGATAAACCAGCTTACCTCCCAGTTGGCGGCTCTTAACGGAGAAATCGTCACCTTGGAGGCCCTTGGGAACACCAATGATCTCAGGGATAAAAGGACAAAGATCCTCAACCGGCTCGCCGAATACATGGACATCAAGTTCTTCGAGCACGATGACGGCGGCATCACGGTGATGACCAAGAGCGGCTTTGCTCTCGCCGACAAAGTCCACTCCTACCGCCTCACCCTTGAGGACAATGAAGTCAAGTGGGAGGGCTCCAGCGGGACCTGGGTGCCTATCACGGACACGCTTCGGCAGGGGAAGTTCGGAGGGTGGCTCGACATGAGGGACTCCATCCTTCCCAAGGTCCAGGCGGATCTTGATGAGTTGGCAAGGTCCACCATCTGGGAGGTCAACAAGATCCACACGCAAGGGGCCGGCTTGAGCCTCTATACGACCGGTGAGACACTGACGTCAACTTACGCCACCATTACCCGCCTGGGAGACCTAGCCTTTGGGGACCGGGTCGACTTCAGCGGAACCTTCAAGCTCTGGATCGGAGACAGCAACGGAGAAAACCTGCAGGATGTCACCATAGACATGGATTTTGCCGGCGGAGACGTCGATGAGAACTCCACGTTCGCGGAATTGCGCGACAGCGTGAACGCCCAGATTGCCGCTCAGAGGCCTGCCCTTGCAGGTGCGGTGTCTGTGGCGGTTTCGGCATCCGGGAATCGCATCGAGATTTCTTCCGATGGGTCACACACCTTCGGCTTTTCAGAGGACAGCTCCAACCTCCTCGCGGCTCTGGGACTCCACACCTTCTTCACCGGGAGCAATGCGACCGGAATGGAAGTGAATCCGATCCTGCGCTCCGATCCCGGGCTGGTCGCTGCCGGACGGATCGACGCCTCCACCGGAGAGGTGGCCGCAGGGGACGGCTCCAATGCTTTGGCCATGGCTGATCTCCAGTTCCTTGGTGTGTCCATGAAGCGCTGGAGCTTTGAACGAGGAGCCGCTCCCACGTCCGTGGACATCTCCGACACCCCCCTTGAAAGCTTTCTCCATGCTTTGGTGAGTTCCATCGGGCTTCAGAGCCAGAGCATCCAGAGAGCCAAGGAGTACAACGAACTCCTTACGAACCAGCTCACCGAGGCGAGAGACTCGGTTTCAGCCGTTTCACTGGACGAGGAGATGACGGAAATGATCAAATACCAGCATGCGTATTCAGCGGCGGCCAAACTGATTTCCGCGGCCGATGAGATGCTGCGGGCACTGATCGAGGCGAAGTAGAAAAGATGCGAGTGACGAACAAGAGTCTTCATGAAAGCATTGTCAGCCAACTGAATGCGGTATCCTCCGCCATGGTCGCAGCCAACCAGGTGATCAGTTCCGGCAAAAAGATCAACCGCCTCTCCGATGACCCGGTTGGGCTTGTCAGCGTTCTGAACCTGAGATCTTCCTTGTCCAACCTCGACCAGTTGGAGCGAAATCTCGGCACCGGGAGATCCTGGCTGGAGGCGGGCGAATCCGCGCTCAGCGAAACAGAGAACATCCTCTCGGAAGCAAGGGCACTCTGCGTTCAGATGTCTTCCGCCAACGTGGGCGCGGCAGAGAGATCGAATGCCGTGGAGGTAG
>JALOPA010000318.1 GCA_025454125.1 Thermodesulfobacteriota bacterium | reverse complement strand
AGGAGGAGGCCTTCATCTACACCTACGGCCTGGTGCCCGCCCGTTACTCCGTGCCTGGAATCAGCGCCTACTTCACTTCCTTTCAGCAGGCTCTCGCCCTCCTCTCTTTCATGTTCCTCCACGGCGGCCTCTGGCACCTTCTCGGGAACATGTGGTCCCTCTACATCTTCGGGGACAACGTGGAGGACCGACTCGGGAGCTTTCGCTATCTGCTGTTCTATCTCCTCTGCGGATGGGCCTCCGGCCTTTTTCACCTCTTTCTCAACTGGCAATCCCCTGTTCCCACCATCGGCGCGAGCGGGGCCATCGCCGGAGTCATGGGCGCCTATCTCCTTCTGTATCCTCACTCGAGGATCCTGACGCTCATTCCCATCCTGTTCATCCCCTATTTCATCGAGATACCCGCTTACTTTTTTCTGGGGGCCTGGTTTCTCATGCAGTTTCTCGGCGCTGCCGGCTCCTCGGCTCAGGGGGGAGGCATTGCCTGGTGGGCTCATGTGGGCGGTTTCGTGGCAGGAATCCTTCTGGTCAAGGTTCTTGAACGGGTCCCGCACACCGGAATGACGGAGAGAATGCGCGAGGCAACTCAAAGAAAATGGACTCCTCGCCTCCAGGTGGCTCAGGTCCAGGACACTCCGCAAGACCCCAATCTCTATGGAACCATCACCATCTCTCCGAAAGAGGCTTTTCTGGGGACCCGAAAACTGATCAGCGTCAAGTGGGGTTTGCGAAGCCGGGTTCTTCGCGTCACAGTCCCGCCGCGCATGAGGGTGGGGACCGTGCTTCGCCTGGTCGGCCTGGGCAAGGTATTTCCTGATGGGAGAAAGGGGGATTTGCACCTGAAGGTGCTGATTCAGGGTGAATGATGGGGGACAGCGGGATAGACAGGGACAGGGTTCAGGAGGTTCTGGTCGACGAGGGACGGCTCGGCCGTCTCATCCTGAGTCTCCACAACGACGGCGCAACCGGAACTCTCGGGATCCGGGAAGGGAAGATAGACCTCACGCTCTATTTCGAAACGGGCCTTCTGGTGTATGCGGAGGGGATTGACAAAGAAGGGCCTCTCCTGGCCGAGCTGGTGTCCAAGGGCAAAATTGACCTGAAACAGCTGGACGAGCTGAGGATCTTGAGCCGAAACGACCCCAACGGCCTCGGGCAAGCCCTCCTGAGCCGAAAAATCGTCTCCGAAGCCTTGTGGCGTAAATTCGTCCAGATCAAAGCGACGACCACCCTTTCCGCCGCTTTTGACATGGAACGGCCGGATCTGCTTTACAGCGATTCCGAGCCCACCCTTTCTTACGGGAACCGGCTCCATGAGCAAGGCCTTGCCTTTGTGCTGGACACGATCCGAGGCACAAAGCCTCACGACGCTCTCAGGGAGATCCTGAAGACCAGAGAGATGGTGTTCGGCTTTTCTTCGGACAGCTCCTGCCTGAGAGCCGGTCTGCCGCTCAATCCCTTTGAGGAGAAGACCCTGTCCCTGATCAACGGCCGGCACACGGTACACGAAATTCAGAAAGCCTCCGGGCTGACTCCCCGGTGGTTTCAAAAATGCCTCTACTGTCTCATACGCCTGGGACTGGTGGACAAGGCCGCTCAGGAGAAGACCGTCAGCCGCGAGCACACGGCGATCATCCGCCTCTATCTCAATCTTCTCCTCATGGTGGCGGCCGCCTACCGGCAGGAGATCGGGAAGAGATCCGAGAAGATCTTCAAAACCTGTGTGGCGGAGTTGCCCCCTCCCGGGAAGGCTCTCCTGTCTGACCTGGATCTGGTCACGGGAGCTCTGGAGCGTTCCGTCAAGAAGATCGGCGCCCACTTGATGGAGCAGAGCACCCTGAGCGACAAGCGACTCATCCTCCTCACCTGCTTCGGCAAACTCCTCTATCTCCTGATCACGCGGATGAAGAAGCTCATGGGAAAGAAACGGGCAATGAAAACCGTCGATGAAATGATCCGCGCCTTGGCCCATTTTGATCCGGGCAAAAAGAACTCGGAGCTCATGCGGCACGTGGCAAAAAACCTTGAGGATCTGGGCAGGCAGGTGCAACGGTGAAGCTCACCTTCCTCGGTACGGGCGGAACATGGGGGCTGCCCGAGCTCAACTGCGATTGCAGGATCTGCCGGGACATGCGGCAGAGGGGCGAGAAGAGGCAACGCACCGCCCTTCTGCTGGAGGACCGCTCCAGCCTGCTCATCGACTGCGGGCCCGACATTGCAGCCCAGCTTTCAAGGCACGCTGTCCGCCGTTTGGACGGCGTTCTCATCACCCATGAGCACGGCGATCACTACATCGGTCTGGACGAGCTCTTTTCCTACAAGAGAGCCTCCCCCAGAGGGGAGTTCACGCCTATCCCGGTGACCATGACCCGCGAAAGCTGGGAAACCATCCGGCTGCGCTTCGGATACCTCGAACCCATGGAAGTCATCAAGGTCCATGAAATCCCCCGAAACAGTTTTTCCTCTGTCGCAGGGGTCGAGGTCTTCCCTTTCAAGACAGACCACGGGGCTTTTGCCAGAGGCTCCGTGGGATACCTGATCAGGCCCGCCGAGGGCCGCCCGTTCCGGATGGTCTACACGTCCGACTTCATGAACCTGCCTGAGATCCCGGAGGAGATTGTGCATCCCGATGTCCTGGTCCTTCAATGTTCGCGCCTGAACGAACCGGTCATCAACACCCCTCGGCTCATGAGCTTTCAGAGGGCGCTGGAGTTTATGAAGCGATTGAAGCCGACCCGGGAGATCTTCCTGGTCCACATCGGAGACGGGGATCAGGTGCCCGGAGACCCGGCAAACTCCATGACGAAGAAACGAGAGCCGGCCAGCCCGCTTGCGCCTCCGGGCAGCTCTCACCCCTACCCCATCCCCAAGAACCAGCGGGAGTGGCAGAGCGTGGTGGACCGGATCCTTTCCGACCATCACCTGCCTTTCAAGTGCACTGTCGCCTGGGACGGCCTGGTCGTTGACCTATAAAAGCATTGACAGATCCGGTCGGGCAAAGATATCCTTTCACGTCTACTGGATATTTCTCTTCTCTGAGGACCAACCATGGCCAGCAAAAAGAAAAAGGACACCTATGCGGAAGCAGGCGTCGACATTGACGCGGGCAACCGATTCGTAAAACTGATCAAACCCCTGGTGAGCAAAACCTTCAAACCCGGAGTCATGACGAGCATCGGCGGGTTTTCAGGAGTCTTTTCCCTGAACCTCCAGGACATCAAGAACCCTGTCCTGGTCTCCTCCACGGACGGCGTGGGCACCAAGCTGAAGATCGCCTTCATGATGGACAAGCACGACACCGTGGGAATCGATCTCGTGGCCATGAATGTGAACGACATCCTGGTCCAGGGAGCAACCCCTCTGTTCATGCTGGACTACATCGCCACAGGAAAACTGGAGGTTGAGAAGACCGTCCAGCTCGTCAAGGGCATTGCGGCCGGGTGCGAGGAAGCCGAGTGTTCGCTCATCGGAGGCGAGACAGCGGAAATGCCGGGCTTCTACGTGGAGGGCGAATACGACCTCGCCGGGTTTGTCGTAGGCCTGGCGGACAAGTATCACCTCATCGACGGATCGGGCATCGCCGTGGGGCATCGGCTCATCGGCATTGCTTCAAGCGGACTGCACAGCAACGGCTACTCTCTCGCACGAAGGGTTTTTTTTGACCAGCTCAAGATGTCGGTCCACGATCATGTGGAGGAATTCGGTCGAACCCTTGGGGAAGAGCTCCTCCAGCCGACCCGGATTTACGCCAAAACGGTCAAGAACATCATTCGCGACTTTCCGATTTCAGGAATCGCTCACATCACGGGCGGCGGGCTCATCGACAACCTTCCACGCGTCTTCCCCAAGGCCTGCAAGGGCGTCATTGAAATTTCCAGCTGGACCCCTCCGCCTGTCTTTCAGTATCTCCACAAGGCTGGCAAGGTCCCCTTCAGGGACATGATGCGCACGTTCAACAACGGCCTGGGGATGGTGATGGTGGTCGGCCCTGAGCACGTCGATGAGGTGCTCTCAAGGCTCAAGGCGATCGGAGAGGCCGCCTATCTCATCGGAAGGATCGAAAGCAGGGATCACAAGGAAGAACCCATCCAGTTTTCAGGCTGACGGCCTATCCTGCCGGTCCTATGCTTAAGCCGACAGCGGCTGCGGCCAAAAGCTGCTCGTTTCTAAAGGAGTCGACGCAATGTTTGGTCTTGGAACCCCGGAACTGATTGTCATCGGTGTCATTGTGTTTCTTATCTTCGGCGCCAAGCGAATCCCGGAGATCGGCAAGGGGCTTGGCGGGGCCATCAAGGAATTCAGAGACGCAAGG
>JALOPA010000317.1 GCA_025454125.1 Thermodesulfobacteriota bacterium | reverse complement strand
TGGAAAAAATTCGTCTGGTCCCTGGCTTTAGAGGCATAGTCCCGAAGCGACAGGAGGCGGCCTCTCATCGCATGAATCCGGGCGTGGAGGTTGACTTCATCGGCATAATTTCTCATGGCTTTTAAGCAGGATCGAAATTATCTCTTCTTTTATCGCCTCGATTAGAGCCGGATTCTGAACGGTGTTTTCACTTTCCCTTCTGAGGGCGACAGAGGAGGCCTCGACTTGTCTTTTTGCCACCTCCAGGGCCCGTGTCAGTCTCGCATTTTCTTGGGATAGGATAAGGGCGCATTCCCGGGCCTTCTTTTCCTCAAGGATGCGTCTGTGGGCTTCAATCTTCTTGCCGTACTCAAGCTCTGCCAGTTCGACATCCGCAGAGCACTGCCTTTCAATCTCAACGATCCGGGTGATCACTTCATCCATATCTACCACCGCGCGGCTGGTCGGCTGGATATTGAGAGCATCTCCCTGTACGGTTCGATAGAATCTGAAGGGGACAACAACTTGTTTCGGATTTTCCTGAGTGTTAATGGGTTGTGGCAGTCCAGGTTTTTGAAACGGCCTCTTCGTTTTTCAGTTTTGGGGGAGACCGCCATGGCCTCAGCCCTCAACTTCAAAGGGCTAAACTGTTACAGCTGCGTTTTGGATCCAATCACCGCCCGCCCGTCTCGGGAAGGCCAAACTTCCTCCTGAAAGCCGTATGGATGATTTCAGCGGCTGATGCGGGTTCTTTGATGTAGTCACAGTTGATCACCATGTCGAACTCGTACGGAGAGGCATCCTTCTTGTTGAAAACCTCCTTGAAAAAGGCCGCCTGGAACCGGTCCAGTTCCTTGATCTGCTTGGCAGCCTCTTCCTCGGAAATATTCAGCAGGGAAACAAGTCTCTGGATCCGAAATCGGTCCGAGGAAATGATTCTCACGGCAAAAACCTTTTCACGGGCCAGAAGCAGGTGGACCCCTCTTCCCACAAAAATGGTGGGGCCTAAGGCGGCGATGGCATACACGGCACTGAAAAGGTGCTTCGCATAATCGCTCTTGATGAAGGCCTTCTCGCCAAAGGCGAGGGTGACCAATTCGCTTATCTTCCCCCGATAGCGTTCGTCGAACATAGCGACGGTCTTTTCGCTCAAACTCGCGTTGGTGGCGATGTGCTGTAGGATCTGTTGGTCCACGACACGGTATCCGATTTTCTCAGCCACGAGATCGGCGATCTCCACTGCGCCGGTTGCCAGCTTGCGCGAGATACAAATCGTGGGAGGATACTCCATCGCCCGGGATTCCTTTGCCTTGATCTCGCGATGCGTCTCTTCCCATTCGCGGATGTACCTGTTTGCCCTCTCCGCCGCACTCGGCTTGGGCTGAGCATAAAGCCCCGGGACGTATTTTGTACCGCTTGCACGCTCTGCCATGGGAGCCTCCTTTCTCTTAAGGGTTTGTTTGGCCGGACCGCTACGGCGACTCCTTTGACGCAACGTGAATCCACGATTCGCCGGGACGAAGAAGGATGGGAGTGCAGGAGGAAGAGAGCCGGTACAGGAAGAGGCCTTGTGCAGGTATCCGAGGGACGGAAAAGAAGGGGAAGTCAAAAACCAACCATCGCTTTCAGAAGAGCAACGCGAGGCCGCCTCTCCCGGCGACTGAAAACAGAATAAACAAATCCGCCGCCTCTGTCAAGATCTAGGAAAACCCCACGGCCGTCAAGAAAGAAGCGCGAGAATCTCCGCGCCTTCGAGAGGAGGCTTAAAGAAGAGGCCCTGGTACTGATCGCATCGCTCCTTTTGAAGAAAAAACAACTGCTGTTCCGTCTCCACGCCCTCGGCCACGGTGCGTAAATTCAGATTGCGCGCCATGGAAATCAACGACGAAAGGAGAGAGCGTCCTTTGGTGTCTTCAAAGAGGTTCACAAAAAAGGAGCGGTCAATTTTCAGTTCGTCTAAAGGGAGTCTTCTCAGGTATCTCAGAGAGGAATAGCCCGTTCCGAAATCATCGATCGACAACTGAAGACCCAGGTCTTTGAGGTGATTCATCGATTCAATTTTCTTCTCGATCTCTCCCAGCAGGATGCTCTCCGTCAACTCCAGGGTCAGAAGCCGGGGATCGACGCCGCTGTTTTGAATGATCCGTTTGAAAATCGCGTGCATTTCCCCGTTCTCAAACTGAACGGCAGACAGGTTCACCGCCATGCCGATCGGGGCTTTGCCTGCTCGCTGCCACTCCGACAACTGTTTGCAGGCGTGACTCATCACCCATTCGCCGATCGGGATCACGAGCCCTGTTTCTTCGGCCATGGAGATAAACTCCTCTGGTTCTATCCAGCCGAGATCTTTGATGTGCCAGCGCAACAGCGCCTCTACACCGGTAACGACATTGGTCTGAACATCCAGTTTGGGTTGATAGTGCAAAACGAATTCATTCCGATCCAGCGCCCTGCGAAGCCTGGCTTCGAGGCTGAGTCGCTGCTGGCATTGCATGTTGATTTGCCGGGAGGAAAATTGAAAGGTATTTCCGCCGCCGTTCTTGGCATAATCCTTTGCAGCGGAGGCCGACTGCAGGAGATAGGCGCTCCCTCCGTCTTCGATCGGATAGGTCGCGATCCCAATGCTGGCGGTCATGTAGATTTCGGTGTTTTCCACCACCACCGGCGCCTTGACCGCTTCCAGAATGCGCTGGGCTGCGAGGGCTGCATTTCGCTCGCTTCGGATCCGATTGAGAAGCAGGGCAAACGTGCCACCGTCAAAATGGAACAGGTTGAGAGGAGCTTGGTCCTCCGTGTCGAGATGCCCCAGCAAATCGATGACCCGGACGATCTCCCTTATGCGCCAGGCCTGCTGCTGCAGAATATCGTCGCCCGCAAAGAGCCCCAGCGCGTCGCTGATTTTCTTGAACTGATCCAATTCGATGCTCAGCAACGCCAGTTTCTCCCCGCTCCGTTTGGCCGCATTCAAGCTCCACTCCAGCTGTTCCATGAACAGGTGTCGGTTTGGCAGCTTGGTCAAGGGGTCGTAGAAGGCGAGTTGATCCATGTACGCCTTGGCGGCAAGGGTATTGCGCACCCGGAGCTGCAGTTCGCTCGGGTCCACGGGCTTGGCCAGGAAATCAGTGGCCCCCAGATCCAGGGCGGCCAACTTGTCGCGGTAATCCGACGAGGAGGTCAACACGATGATGGGCAGGTGTTTCAGTTTCGGGTGCGCCCGTACGGCTTTCAAAATGTCAAAGCCCGACACTTGGGGCATAATGAGGTCGAGCAGCAGCAGGTCAGGACGATGTTTTTCGAGGGAAGCCATGGCCTGCTCAGAGTTTTCAACCAGGACAAAGTTGTGATACCCTGCCTCCTCCAGAAACCCTTGCACGACGTCCATGGTGATGGGCTCGTCATCCACCATGAAAATCGTTGCGTTCAACAGCTGCTGGGTTTCGTTTTCCAACGCCGGGCTGGCGTTCTCCATCGTCAAACCGCTTTCTGGAATTCCTGGCTGCATACAAAGGACCTCCTTCTAATCCTGGCTTGCCGTGCTTTGGTGAATCGCCGATCCTGCTGCGGCTGTGCGGGTAAAGGCAGCGGCCGGCGGCACGATGGCCTCCGACAGCTTCTTGACCTGTCTCAGGATCTCGCCGACCTGTTCCCTCCGCCCTGTTTTGGCCAATTGCTCAAGCTTTGCCGCAGGTTCCGTAAAATGGTCGAAGCCCACCGTGCCGCCGGCTCCCTTCAGCCAGTGCGCGATCAGGGCCAGTTCTTTCAGATCTTCCTGCTCCCATGCCGCCTGCGCCCGCTCCAGCTCCTGCTTGAGTTTCTCGATGAATTGGAGAATCACCTTTTGGAACCTGGGGCTTGATCCCAATCGCGAGATCACGGGTTTCTCCTCACGGTAAAGAGGCTCTGCAGGAGGTAACCCGCCACCTGCGGGTTGTTCTCGGCTCAGAGCGTCGATCCTGGCGGAAGAGGCAGCCGCCTCAGCGTCCGGGACGAACGCCCCTTGGGCTACAACCGGCCGGCCGCCCAAGAGCCCCGCCATCATCTCCATGAAGCGATCCATATCGATCGGCTTGGAGAAATAACCCGAGTATCCAGCCTTGAGGCATTCCTCCTCAAAGCCCTTCATGGCATTGGCGGTCAGCGCGATGATGCGGGTTTCCAACCCTTGCTGCCGCAGCTTTCTCGTAGCGGCAAATCCATCCAGAACCGGCATGTGCACGTCCATCAAAATCGCGTCGTAGGGACCGGCCGTCGCCTTTTCCACGGCCACCCGCCCGTTTTCCGCCTCCTCCACCGTGAGTCCGGCATCTTCCAGCAGGAGCCTGAGCAGCTCCCGGT
>JALOPA010000316.1 GCA_025454125.1 Thermodesulfobacteriota bacterium | reverse complement strand
TGTTCTTCGGGGACGATATCGTGCGGTGGTTTTATCGCTTGGGGAGGTAGAAGAGAAGAGAGTTGAAATTCCCGGTCTACAGCCTGAGAACAGGAATCCTCGCGCAGCTCACCTTCTTGATCATTGCCGCGATGCTCTTGATCAACGTGGTCATGGTCAAGTTCGCGGAGAGAGACCTTATTCAGGAGCGGCTCCAAACCGGCCGTCTTCTCATCCGGGCGGTTGAACAGAGCCTTGGACCTCTCGTGGCCGGCAAGGCCAGGAAGATCACCGAAGCGGACCTGGACTTTGATTTCAGAAAAGGGGTCAGCCGGATGCTGGTCGATTCCGGTTTTTCGGATATCCTGATCATCAGCCACGAAGGAAACAGGATTTTCACCACCGACTACTCCTCGGAAACAGAGGATCACAGTCTGGTCTCCGCCAGGGAAGCGCTCTCCACGGGGATCTGGTCCCATCATTTCAGCGGCACGGCCTGGAGCGTCATCTGGCTGAGCAAAAGCGACGTGAGGATCTCGGCTCCCCTTTCGCCGGACGGCCGGCCGCTCGGCGCCATCACGGTCTCCGGCTCCCTGCTTCCTCTCTACGAGACCCTCAGGAGTTCTCAAACCGTCATCCTCCTCTACATCCTGATGGATACGGTGATCCTCGTCCTGGTGGGCTACGTGCTGCTTTCGCGAATCGTGGTCAAACCCATCGACAAGCTTCTCGCCATGACCGGCGCTTACAAAGACGGTTTCATGGTGCCTTCCCTGCCGGAGTCCTCCAAGAACGAGATCGGGGACCTCACCCGGTCGCTGAGCCACATGCTGAGACGCCTGGACGAAAACAAGCGGGAACTCCAGTCCCACATTTCCTCTCTGGAAAAGGCGAATCGTGATCTTCGCCAAGCCCAGGATGAGATCATCCGCTCGGAAAAGCTCGCTTCCGTTGGCCGGCTCGCGGCGGGCATCGCCCACGAGATCGGGAATCCCATCGGAATCATCCTCGGGTATCTGGACCTGCTCAACAGCGGGGACGTTTCCGATGCGGACAGAAAGGACTTCCTGAACCGCATTGAATCCGAGATCGTCCGCGTGAACCGGATCATTCGGCAGCTGCTCGATTTCTCCAGACCCTCCAGCGGGGAACCGGGAAAGACCGGGGTTCATGACCTGGTGAAAATGACCCTGGCCATGCTGGAGCCTCAACCCATGATGGAGGGCGTTCGAACGACCCTGGAGCTCAAAGCCCGGAAGGACACCGTTCTTGCCGACCCGAACCAGTTGCAGCAGGTTTTCCTGAACATCCTCATGAACGCCGCGGATGCGCTCGGCGAAAGCCAGGGGGAAGGGAGGGTCAAGCGGCTGGTCATCCAGAGCGATAGGGTCGAAGGCACGATCGAGGTCAGGTTTTCAGACAACGGTCCAGGCATTCCTGAGAAGGAACTCCTGCGCATTTTCGATCCCTTCTACACGACGAAAGAGCCGGGAAAAGGAACCGGCCTGGGGCTGTCGGTCTGCTACAGAATCGTGGAGGGCCTGGGAGGCAAAATCCGGGCCGAGAGCAAGACGGGGGAGGGGACAACGATCGTCGTGTCGCTTCCCCTCTATGAAGCGTAAAACCAAAGAGGAAGCGGAGAGACGCCATGTCCGGTAACCGCGTGCTCGTCATTGACGATGAAAAGAACATGCGCCACATGCTCCAGATCATGCTGAACAAGGCCGGTTATGCCGCTGAAACGGCTGGAGACGGGGCAGAGGGCCTGGAGAAGCTGGGCAAGGCGGTGTTTGATTTTGTCCTGTGTGACCTCCGCATGCCGAAGATGGACGGCATGACTTTCCTGAAGACCGCTCATGAAAAATACCCTGAAAAGACCTTCATCATGATGTCCGCCTTCGGCAACATGGATGACGCCCTGGAGGCCATGAAAATCGGAGCCTATGACTACATCTCCAAGCCCTTCAAGACCGATGAGGTGCTTCTGACCCTCAAGAAGGCCGAGGAGCGCGAGCGGCTCAAAGCGGAGAACCTGCAGCTCCAGAGCAGGATCAACCGGATCGAGCAGCGCTACTCCTTCGGGAACATCGTGGCGCGAAGCGAAGCGATGCGCCATGTCTTCGATCTGGTGCGGAAGGTGGCGGACCACAAAACAACGGTCCTGATCACCGGGGAGAGCGGAACAGGAAAGGACCTGATCGCAAGAGCCATCTACCACAATGGAACCCGATCGGCCGCTCCCATGGTGTCCATCAACTGCGGCGGCATCCCTGAGAATCTGCTGGAAAGCGAGCTGTTCGGGTACAAGCGAGGGGCCTTTACCGACGCCGTGAAGGACAAGCCGGGCCGATTCGAAGAAGCAAACACCGGCACCATGTTTCTCGACGAGATCGGGGAACTGCCCCTGCCGCTGCAGGTCAAACTGCTTCGCGTGCTCCAGGAGGAGGAAATCACCCCTCTCGGAGGGGTGGGGTCCAAGAAGATCGATGTGCGCGTGATCGCCGCCACCTCCAAGGATCTGCGCAAGGAAATCGAAGAGGGCCGGTTCCGGGAAGATCTCTTCTACCGCATCAACGTGATGACGATCCATCTGCCTCCTCTCCGGGAGAGAAGGGGAGATATCCCGCTCCTGGTCGGCTACTTCATCGACATGTTCAACAAGAAGCTCCAGAAAGACCTGGAGGGGCTCTCTTCGGAGGCCATGCCGATTCTCATGGGGTACTCCTGGCCCGGCAATATTCGCGAGCTTGAGAACGTGATCGAAAGGGCGGTGCTGCTCGCCAAAGGGCGGTGGGTGAGCCCCGAGGATCTCCCGACCCACATCACCTCGGATTACGCCTTCACGCCGGCTCTCCTGCCGGAAGACAGCCTCTCCATCCGCAAGGCGTCCAACCGGCTCGAAAGGGACCTCATCCAGAAAGCCCTGGAACTCACGGGGGGCAACCGCACTCAGGCGGCCAAGATCCTGGAGATCAGCCGACCCAAGCTGCTGGCCAAGATCAAGGAATATGAGCTTGAGAAAAAGTGAAGCGCTTCCTCCCACGCCTCTTTCCTGCTCGACGTTTTTTCTAATGCAGGCCTCCAGCCGCAAGCAAAGCCTGCTTGAGCCCAGGACGGGGAGGTGTGGTCTCTTTAGAGTCCGCAACCGGAAATGGACCCCTCCCGCCGACCGCCCCCTTGCCTTCGAACCCTCCCCGAAGGAGGCGCAGACCCATAAGCCAGCCGGAGGGCCTGTACCAAAGGGCTTGCACCACAACCCACTGACTTTTCGGCGCCGCTTGGAAGCCCCGAAGAAATGGTTGCGGCTCTTAAGAGACCACACCTCCCCGTCCTGGGCTCAGAGGATCTATGCCTTGTGCAAAGAGGTTCTTCTTCAAGACTCTAAAACGAGTGCCCCGGCAGGTGCAGCCGGGTGACTTCCGCCGGAGAATGTTGTGTGCCGGTCTGCTCCCGACGCGGAGTCGATGGATTTCAACGGAAATCCGCTTTGACTCTGCCTCCGTGCCTGGTATAGTTCAGGTAAAGGAGAATTTCTCATGAAACGGATGCACCGCGATCTTCTTTTCCTGGTGATGGGTCTTGTGTGTGCCGCTTTGACGGCGTCCTGCTCCACCGAGGTGGTCGCAGGGCCAAAAGAACGCGCCCTGCCTGATTATCTCAAGGGCGACGAGGCTCAATCCGCCCGGGTTTACCGCAGGATTCTGCCTTCCGTGGTGACCATCCTGACCTCTCAGAAATCTTTTCAGGAGGGAAGGGAGGTGCAGCAAAAAGCCATGGGGAGCGGGGTGCTGATCTCCCCCCAGTGTCACATCCTCACGGCCGCGCACGTGGTCAGCGGCGCAGAGGAAATCCTGGTGAAGACACAAGACGAGAAGACGCACGCTGCGGAGTTTCTCTTCAGCGAGGCCGGCGCCGATATTGCTCTGATCCGGTTCATCGAGCCCGTGCCCGGGCTGGTCCACGCGGAGCTCGGGGATTCAGACGAACTGGTCGTGGGGCAGGCGGCGTATGCCATCGGGAGCCCCTACGGTCTTGAGAATTCTTTCTCAGTGGGCCACATCAGCGGGTTTCGGGACTTCGGCCGCTTCTACGACGGGACCATACCGGCGCGGTTCATCCAGACCGACGCGGCCATCAATGTGGGAAACAGCGGGGGGCCTTTGCTGAACTCCAAGGGGCAAGTGGTGGGCATTGCGTCCCGGATCCTTTCGGTGAGCGGCGGATTCCAGGGCATCGGGTTTGTCGTGCCCATCAACACGTCCAAAGAGCTCCTTTCCTTCAAAGACCGGTTTTGGCTCGGCTTCGTTGGCATCTATCTGAACGAAGAAGGGGTGG
>JALOPA010000315.1 GCA_025454125.1 Thermodesulfobacteriota bacterium | reverse complement strand
GGAGGGGGATTCCGAGTCGTCTTTGATTTGTTTTTCCATTGGAGACATAGAGAGGACCGCCTTTTGAGCACCTATTGTAGGATGAAATGCTCCCAAGAGGGAAGCGAAAAATCTAGCCCATGACCTCCATCTGTCGATTCTGCAACCCCTTGATCTGGTCTCTCAGCCGTGCAGCCTCCTCGAACGCCGTTTTCTTGGCGGCGTCCTTCATCTTTTTTTCGAGTTTCCGGATCTGTTTCTCGAAGGCCTCGGCCGTCAGGTAAGGGGCCTCGGGCTCTGCAGCGGCAGGGACGGTGACGTAGTCCGCCTCATAGGGAGAGGCAAGAATGTCCTCTACGGATTTCTGAATGGAGGTGGGAGTGATGTGATGTTTTTCGTTGTACTCCAACTGCAAGCGCCGGCGTCGATTGCTCTCCTCAATGGCGCGGGCCATGGATCCCGTGACCTGATCGGCGTAGAGGATGACCTGGCCTCGGATGTTCCTGGCTGCCCGGCCGCAGGTTTGAATGAGAGACCTCTCCGAGCGCAGAAAGCCTTCCTTGTCCGCGTCGAGGACCGCAACCAGCGATACTTCAGGCAGATCCAGGCCCTCCCGAAGCAAGTTGATCCCCACGAGCACATCAAAGACCCCCAGGCGTAAATCCCGGATGATCTCCATCCTTTCAATGGTCTTGATGTCGGAGTGCAGGTAGCGAACCTTGATGCCCAAATCCGCGTAGTAGTCGGTGAGATCCTCCGCCATACTCTTGGTCAGGGTGGTGACGAGCACCCGCTCGTTGGCCGCCACCCTGCCTTTAATCCAGCCCAGGAGGTCGTCCACCTGGCTGGTTGCAGGCCGCACCAGAATCTCCGGATCAATGAGCCCTGTGGGCCGGATAATCTGCTCGGTCACAAGCTCGGCCCTCTCCAGTTCATAGGGCCCCGGGGTGGCCGACACATAGATCACCTGCTTGACCCTTCCCTCGAATTCCTCGAACTTGAGAGGCCTGTTGTCCAGCGCAGAGGGCAGCCGAAAACCGTACTGGACAAGGGTTGCCTTTCTGGAGCGGTCTCCGTTGTACATGCCGTTGAGCTGCGGGACCGTGATGTGGCTTTCATCAAGGAGGGTGAGGAAATCCTTTGGGAAGTAGTCGAGCAGGGTGGGAGGAGCTTCTCCGGGCGCCCTGCCGGTGAGGTGTCTGGAGTAGTTCTCGATACCGTGGCAGTAACCCATCTCGATCATCATCTCGAGGTCGAAATGGGTTCTTTCTTCGATCCGCTGGGCTTCAATCAGCTTGTTCTGGGAGCGGAAGAACTCGATTCTCTCCTTGAGCTCTTGATTGATCTGCCGAATCGCCCGTTCCCGGATGTCCACAGTCGTCACATAATGCGTGGCCGGGTAGACGGTCACCCGGTTCAGCTCACGGACCGCTTTGCCCGTGAGAGGGTCGATCTCGTGGATGGATTCCACCTCATCCCCGAAGAAGTGGATCCGGACGGCTCTCTCCTCTTCGTGGACGGGATAGACGTCCACCACGTCTCCGCGAACGCGGAAGTGGCCTCTGGAGAAGTCGTAGTCCCCCCGCTCGTATTGGATCTCCACCAGCTTCTTCAGCACGTCTTCCCTGGGCAGGTTCACGCCCTTCTCCACGGTGAGAAGCATGCCGTGATAGGCCTCCGGCGAACCGAGGCCGTAGATGCAGGAGACGCTCGCCACAATGATCACATCGTCCCTGTCCAGCAGAGAACGGGTGGCCGAATGCCTCATCTTGTCGATCTGCTCATTGATGTGAGCGTCCTTGGCGATGTACGTGTCGGACTGGGGGATGTAGGCCTCCGGCTGATAGTAGTCATAGTAGCTGACAAAGTATTCCACGGCATTGTGCGGGAAGAGCTTCTTCAACTCGCCGTAGAGCTGAGCGGCCAGGGTCTTGTTGGGGGCAATGACCAGGGTGGGTTTCTGGACCCGGGCGATGGTGTGCGCCATGGTGAAGGTTTTGCCCGAGCCGGTGACCCCAAGAAGGACCATGTGTCTCAGCCCCTTGCGCACCCCGCTGACGAGATCCTCCACCGCGGCGGGTTGATCGCCGCAAGGCTGAAAGTCGGAAATGAGTTGAAAAGTGCTCATAAAGAGGTCTGCGTATCGGAGGTTGGAAGATGGGTCACAGGTAGATGCATGCCGGTGCAAGGTTCAAGGTGCACGGTGCACGGAAAGCCACAGCCGATTGCTGTTAATGCCATGATTTCTTTTTTCTGCTTTTCCTTGCACCTTGTACCTTGCACCGTGCACCGTTCGCGTATACCTTGTACCTTGTCTTCAAACATCATACCGCCAGGTCGTTCCTTTGGGACCGTCCTCAAGAACAATCCCCATGTCCTTGAGCTGCTTTCGAATGGCATCCGCTCTCGCCCAGTCCTTGTTCTTTCTTGCCGCCTTTCGTTCCTCGATCAGTTTTTCAATCTCTCCGGAGTCGGCCGCCTGGGGCGAGCTCGCCAGGGATTCGAAGAAAGCTTCGGGCTCTCCACGGAGAATACCGAGAACCCCGGCGGCGATATAGAGTTGTCTTCGCTCCACGGACAGCCTTGCCCTGCCGGAATCGTCAAGGGGAGAATCCATGGTTTTGTTCATGTCTTTCACTTTTTCGAAGAGCAGAGCGATGGCGTTGGCCGTGTTCAGATCATCGTCCATGGTCTGCACAAACCCGTCCAGGAAAGAATCCTTTTCCGGAGCCGACAGCGTGGAGGAGAGAGCGACGGCTCCCCTTTCCTTGCCCGGACCGATCGCCTGATCCAGCCTCTGAAGGGTCCTGTAGATGCGCACGAGGCCGGCCTGGAGCGCCAGCACATCGCTCTTCGAAAAGTCGAGAGGGCTGCGGTAGTGCTTGGAGAGAAGAAAGAGCCGCAGGACCTCGGGGTGGTACATCTGGAGAGCGTCCCGGATGGTCGAGAAGTTCCCCAGGGATTTGGACATCTTTTCGGACTCCACGGTGACGAACCCGTTGTGAATCCAGTACCTCGCAAATCGGCCGCCGTTTGCTGCAATGGACTGAGCCCGCTCGTTTTCATGATGCGGGAACAGGAGATCTTCGCCGCCGCCGTGAATGTCGAAGGAGCTGCCCAGGAAGTGATTGCTCATGACAGAGCACTCCATGTGCCAACCGGGCCTGCCCGGCCCCCAGGGACTCGGCCATTGGGGTTCTCCGGGCTTTGCCCCCTTCCAAAGAACGAAGTCCATGGGATGGCGCTTCTTTTCATCCACGGCGATCCTGCTGCCGGCCTTCATGTCCTCCAGCCGCCGGCCCGAGAGCTCCCCGTACCCGGAGAATTTCTCGACCGAGTAGAAGACGTCCGTGCCCTCCACATAGGCAAAGCCCTTGTCGATCAGGGTGACGATCATGTCGATCATGCCCTGAATGTGCTCCGTGGCCCTGGGCTCCTTGTCCGCATTGAGAATCCCCAGCTTTCCCATGTCGTCGTAAAACGCCTGGATGAACTCCTCGGCCAGGGCCTTGGGCTCTTTCCCGAGCTGCCTGGCCCGGTCGATGATCTTGTCGTCCACATCGGTGAAATTCCGGACGTAGGTGACGCGGAATCCTCTGGAGCGCAGGTATTTCACCAGCACGTCGAAAACAATGGCGGACCGGGCATGGCCGATGTGGCAGAGATCGTACACCGTCACCCCGCACACGTACATGCCCACTTCCCCTTCACGGAGGGGAACAAAGTCTTCCTTGGTGCGCGTGGCAGTGTTATACAGTCGTAGAGACATAAAGCTTCTCCGAAAATGAGCGGACCGTGGCACACCGTTCAGAGGCCACGATAGCAGGTACACGGCACACGGGACACGGCCCACACTAAGAGGTTCACGGTACAGGGTGCACGGTGCACGGGAAACCGCTGTCGCCTGCTTCTAATGTTATGGCTTTTTTCTGTTTTTCCTTGCACCTTGTACCGTGCGCCGTGCGCCTTGCACCGTAAATCACCTTTCCTTGATGAGCAACACGACGGCATAGGCTTCCACTCCCTCTTCGCGGCCACAAAACCCCATGCCCTCGGTCGTTTTGGCCTTGACGCTGACTTGCTGAACCGGCACCCGGAGACTCTCTGCAAGCCGAGCTTGAATCTCCGGGATATGAGAGGCCAGTTTGGGTTTTTGGGCCACGATCGTCGAATCCACGTTGCCGACCTGGTAACCGGCCTCCTTGACCCAGCCCATCACCTGTTCGAGCATGCGCAGGCTCTGCATTCCTTTGTAGGCCGGGTCCGTGTCCGGGAAGTGCCGGCCGATATCGCCCAGGGCCAGGCAACCCAGGATGGCATCGACGACGGCGTGGGTCAGCACATCCG
>JALOPA010000314.1 GCA_025454125.1 Thermodesulfobacteriota bacterium | reverse complement strand
GCTCAGACCCTGAAGAAGATCAAGTTCCAGGTTTCCATCTGCATGTTTATCGACGAGACCGCTGAGTTCGCAGACATTGTCCTGCCCGATGCTCACGATTTCGAGAGATGGGATTTGTTTCCAGGCAATGATCCCTATGCCTTTATCGCTCCGGGGCCCGGCAACTGGTACTGGCTCATGCGGCAGCCGGTTGTCGAACCTCCGAAGGGTGCAAAACCGTGGAATCAGATCTACCTGGAAATCGCGGAGAGGCTCGGCTTCCTGGAAGACATCTACCAACTCGGCAACACCATGTGGGTCCTCAATGACCAGAACAAACTGGAAAAGGGAAAGAAGCACACCATCCGCGACATTGCGGAGCGTCAGGCGAAGACCATCGTCGGGCCCGAGTTCAATTGGGAGAGGCTCCGGGAGACCTCCTGTATGGTGAGCCGCAAGAAGAGCGTGGAAGAAGCTTTCCCCAGGCTCTTCTTCAAGAACAGGGTTCCCATTTACCTGGAATACCTGTTGAAGCACAAAGAGGACGTGAAGACCATAACGGACAAACTGGGTTTGCGGTGGGATTTCACTCCTTACAGCCCAGTGCCGGTGTGGATTCCCTGTGCGGCTCATCAAGAGGATCAGGAATACGACCTGCTGGCTACGAACTGCAAACTCCCGACCCACCAGTTTTCCGTGACCTGCGAGAACCTCTGGATCGACGAGATCGCTTCGGCAAATCCCTACAGCTACAACATTATGATCCACACATCGGTGGCCAAAAGGAAGGGGCTTTTCACCGGAGACCTCGTGACCGTCGAGTCGAAGCACGGGAAGTACACCGGACGCCTGCGGGTGACCGAACTGGTTCACCCGGAATGCGTGAATGTGTGCGGGACCTTCGGCCACTGGGCTGAAGGCATGCCCATTGCCAGGGGCAAGGGGGTCATGCACAACCGTCTGCTGCCGTCGCCGAGCCTGGAGCGGATCGACACGCTTAGCGGACAGATCGATCAGTGTGTGCGAGTGAAGATCTCCAAAGCGCGGGGGGTATAGAGTGATGCCGAGATATGGAATGGTCGTAGATCTTAAAAAATGTATCGGTTGTCAGTCCTGCGTCGTGGCCTGCAAGTCAGAGCACAATACCCCCAAGGGAATTCTTCAAACCAACGTGCTGGAAAGGGAACTGGGGAAATTTCCGGATGTCGTGCGGGTCTTCCTGCCGGTTCTCTGCAACCATTGCGAGGAGCCACCCTGCGTGGAGGTTTGCCCGTCCAAGGCCACCATGAAGCGGGAGGACGGCGTGGTGATGATCGATTTCGACAGGTGCATCGGGTGCGGGTCCTGTGTCGAGCACTGCCCTTACCACGCGCGGGTCCTCGTGCAGGACAACAGGACCGTTTTTCCGGACGGAAAAACGGTCTTTGAGAAACCCGTGCACCAGAAAATCCCGGGCAACGTGGCTTTGAAATGCGACTTCTGCTTTTTCAGGTTGGCCAAGGGAAAGCATCCGGCATGCGTTGAGGTGTGCCCCACGGCAGCGAGAGTGTTCGGAGATGTAGGGGATCCGAAGAGCGACGTAAGCGGGTTGATCCAGAAGTACAACGCCTGGGTCATGCTCCCCGACAAGAACACCAAACCCCAGGTTTTCTATATAGGCTAGGACTGCCGCTATAGGTGAGTCAGATGTGCTCAGGCGGAGGTTGCAGAGCATAAGCAAGAGATGAGGCAACATAGATTCAGGGTTGGGCGTGCAGTTCGTCGGTTGGAGAGCAGTATATCCCGTAGACTATGCGGGTGGAGGATCAACCCTTTATTGCGGAGGTTTGTCATGAAAGCCAGAAAAGCGGAGTTCTCGGTAGGGTCAACGATCATTGGCAACCTAACTGTCTCTCAGAGAAAGGCAAATCATCTCCTTGCGATTTTTTCTCTTTCCATGCTTTTGGTATTCATCTTCGTTCTCCCCGCAAGCGCCAAAGAAGAGTTTATCCGGATCGGTTCAGGCTTGGCCGGTACCTATCCCATTATGGGAGCGAAGGCAGCCGAACTGCTGAACAAGTACATCCCGGGCGTCAAGGCGTCCACGATCATGCGCGGCGCCACAGAGGGGTGTTTGCGGGTTAACAAGGGTGAGGCGGAATTATCCATCAATTATTCCTTTGACTCGAAGCAGCTTTTTGACGGGACCGGAGCGTCAGGAATCAAAGCCCCAAACCTCCGCCACCTTATGACGCTGTATGGTTCGGTCTATCAGCCGATCTCGGTCACCAAGGCTGGCGTGACCAGGCTATCGCAACTGAAGGAAAAACCTTATCGTGTTTGGGGTGCCAGCAAGGGATCTGTATTTTATCAGTTGTGCATCGCAGCATTGCAAGCGCACGGGGTGACCTACGAGGACGTCAAGAAAGCAGGCGGTGTGATGGAGGCTTTCGATTACGGACAGACGATTGAAGCCATCCAGGACGGCCGGCTCGATATCAGCTTTTATGCCGGTCCGGTCCCGTATCAGGTCTTGCAGCAAGTTGCCAAGAATCCCGGATTCTCCCTGATCGGCTTCGACAATGATAGTATCGCCAAAATGCAACAAATATTGCCCGGGACGAGTAAGACGATTGTCAAGGCGGGGTCCTATCCCGGGCAGACAGAGGATAAGCTACTTCCCTATCTAGTGAACGAATGGCAGATCGGCGCCCATGTTTCCGACGAACTGGCCTATCAAATCACTAAGGTGCTGGCGGAGCACTACAAGGACTTTCACGGGCTATTTGCCGGTTCAGAGGAAATCGGCCCCGATGTTCTGTTGACCAACTATGCCATCCCTGTGCATCCGGGCGCGGCGCGCTATTACAAGGAGATCGGCAAGATGAAATGAGTTCGGTTAGTTTAGCATGGAGATCGTTCACTGCACACCCGTCGTCTCGTTGCGGGTATTGCTTGGGCGGGAAGAACGACGGAAGTGGGAGGGTGGTTGCCCGTGATCTAAGTTAAGGAGATTCCATGATCTCTCTATTAACCAACAGCCGCCGTGCCCTTCTGGTTTGGGGGGCAGTTTTCTTTTCCATTGCCCATCTGTACACTGCAATCTACGGTTCACCGGAAACCAAGCTCTTCTTGATGGTGCATCTGTCAGTGGCTATGGTGCTGGCCTTCATGTTCAAACCTTTGGGGTCAGGGAAGATCGCCGTGTTCATCGATCTCATCCTCAGCGCCGCTGCCCTAGCGATCCTCGGGTACATGCTCTTCAATTTTGCCGATTGGGATTCGCGTGTGATCGCTCTCGGTTTCTGGGACTACGTGACCGGCATCGCACTGGTTATTCTGCTTGCAGAATCGGTCCGGCGAACCGTCGGATGGGCTTTGCTTCTGGTGGCTGGTTTTTTCGTAGTTCATGCCCTCTTTGCGAACCATTTCCCAGGGGTTTTCCATGGAGCGCCCTCCAGTTTTGAATCTCTGCTGACGGCATTGTATATCGGTAATGCGGGTATCTTCGGCGTTCCGCTGGGGGTAATGGCGAATTATGTCGTCCTCTTCATCATCTTCGGTGAGTCGCTGGCAGTCTGTGGCGCAGGCACTTTCATGACCCGTTTGGCCTTTGCTGTGTTCGGCCATCGCGCCGGCGGGCCGGCCAAAGCGGCGGTGGTCGCGTCCGGTCTCATGGGAAGCATCTCGGGAAGCGCTATCGCCAATGTGCTGACCACTGGCGCATTTACCATCCCAATGATGAAGAAACTCGGCTACCGAAACGACTTTGCGGGAGGGGTCGAAGCGGCGGCCTCTACTGGAGGGATGATCATGCCGCCAGTCATGGGGGTGACGGCCTTTATGATGGCGGACTTCATGGGCATCCCCTATATCCAGGTGGTTTTCGCCGCTGCAATCCCTGCTTTCCTTTACTATTGGGGCATCTACTGGTCGGTCCATTTTGAGGCCAAGAGGAGGCATCTCAAGACTGTCTCACGGGCCGAGCTACCAAATACGTGGCAACTCCTGAAGAGCCAGGGCTATCTCGGCATTCCCCTCGTGACTCTTACGACCATGCTTTTTCTTGGGTGGTCTATCCTTATCGTGGCCTTGGTGGGGATTGCGACAGTCCTGTTGCTATCCTTTGTCCGTAAGAAGACGCGTCTGACGCCGATGCGTTTAGAGACCGTATTTATACAGACAGCGAAGAACACGGTTCCTCTTTCCACCGCCTGCGCCTGTGCCGGGATCATTATCGCTGCCATCTTTTCGACGGGTCTTAGCTTCGAACTGGGCCAAAGGGCCATCGCCGCAGGGGGGGGGCATCTCTGGCTGATCCTGATTCTGGCGGCGATCTTGGGGATCGTCCTCGGTATGGGCATCACGT
>JALOPA010000313.1 GCA_025454125.1 Thermodesulfobacteriota bacterium | reverse complement strand
AGCCCGTAGGGCAGGAGACCGACGATCTTCTTTCGAATGGGCGCTATTTCCAGAAAGTCGATAATCTCTTCAACGATGGCCCGGTGGCGGATTTCCTCCTTCTGCGCCCAGCCGACGTAGAGGGCACCGGTGAGGAAAGTCTGTTTCATCAGAACGTGCCGGGAAGCCATGATGTTGTCCTGGGTGCTGAGGCCGGTGTAGAGCTCGATGTTCTGGAAGGTTCTGGCGATCCCGAGTTTGGCCAGTTTGTCCGGCCGGTCCCGCGTGATCCTTTTTCCCCTGAAGGTGATTTCCCCCTTTTGAGGTTTGTAGAAGCCGTTGATGCAATTGAGGAGGGCTGTTTTGCCGGCGCCGTTGGGCCCGATGATGGCGAAAATTTCATTCTCCCGGACCTCGATGCTCACGTCGGAGAGGGCGTTGACGCCGCCAAAGCTGAGCGAGAGGTTTTCAATCCGCAGGTTGACTGGGTCGGCGCTTTGCATGGTCACTCATTTCATTCCGAGGATTTTCCTGCCGATAAGGATCTTCTCGATCTCCTTGCTGCCTTCGAAGATCTCCAGGACTTTCGCGTTGCGCCAGTAATGGGCCACATCGTACTCTTCGAGGATGCCGTATCCCCCGTGAAGCTGGATCGCTTCGTCCGCGACCTTCACCGCCACCTCCGCACAATACCACTTGGCCATGGAGCTGAGGGCCGGGTCCGGAGATCCGGAGTCGAGCTTGGATGCGGCCCGGTAGCATATGGATCGGGCCGCCTCGGTCAGGGTCACCATCTCCGCGATCTTTCCCTGCACGAGCTGGAAGGTTCCGAGGGCGCTTCCGAACTGCTCGCGACGCCGCACATGGGCCACGGCTTTTTCCAAGGCCCCCTGGGCGGTCCCCACCCCCAGGGAAGCCACCTGAACGCGCGTCCGGTTGAAGAACTCCATGATGTTGTAAAAGCCCCTTCCCTCCTTGCCCAGCAGGTTGTCCAAGGGCACTCGGACCCCCTTGAACGCCACCTCGCCCGTGTTGGACGGTTTGAGGGAAAGTTTTCCGTGGAACGCATTGGCCTCGTACCCGGGGCGGTTGGTCTCCACCAGAAGCGTGCTGAAGCGTTCGTGCTTTTTTGGGAGGTCGGGGCTGGTCACGCAGAGAACGATCAGAAAATCCGCGAGGGTGGCATTGGTGATGAACATCTTGTTTCCGTTGATCACATAGTCCCCGCCCTCTTTGACCGCCTGCGTGGTCACGGATGTCACGTCGCTCCCGGCGTCCGGCTCGGTGATGGCTACGCCCATTCGCCTTTCGCCGCGGCAAAGGGGAGGGAGATATTGTTCTTTCTGTTTTTCGCTCCCCGCGAGCTGGATGAGCTGACTCCCGAAGAAGGTGGACTCAAGGGCGTGGGCCACGCCGAGGTCCACACGGGCAAACTCTTCAACGATCAAACACTGCTCCAGATAGCCCAGGCCCAGGCCGCCGTACTTCTCCTCCACGAACACGGCCAGGAACCCCAGTTCAGCCGCCTTTTTCCAGATGCGATCGTCAAACCTCTCCTGGGAGTCCAATTCCCTTGCAACGGGTCGGATTTCCCCTTCAGCGAACTCTCTCGCTGCTTTCTGGATATCGAGTTGCTCTTTGTTCAGACTGAAGGACATGAGGTCTGGCCTCCGCTTTCCTGGTCTTTCGGTCTTTCTCAGGACTCCGAGGCGTTCGGACTCTGGAACGCCGAACGGATGGTTTTTTTGAGGATTTTTCCCTGCGGGTTCTTGGGCAGGGAATCGGCAAAGGAAACCGACTTGGGCGCCTTGTAGGACGCAATGTGCCCTTTGCAGAACGCGATCAGCTCCTTCTCCGTAGCCTGCCTCCCCGGCTTCAGAGTGATCACCGCATGCACCCGCTCCACCCATCTGGGGTCCGGCACTCCAATCACGGCCGCCTCGGCGACCGCAGGATGTTTGTAGAGTACGTCCTCCACTTCACGGGAGTACACGTTCTCGCCTCCACTCACGATCATGTCTTTCTTGCGGTCCACGATGTAAAGGAATCCCTTTTCATCGCAGTAGGCCAGGTCGCCGGTGTGGAGCCATCCGTCCACAATGGTCTCGGCGGTTTCTTTCGGTCGCCTCCAATACTCCCTCATGATCGAATCGCTCTGGGCGATGATCTCCCCCACCTCGCCCGGCGCCACATCCCGGTTCTCCTTGTTCACCACCCGCACGTGAACGCCAAGACTCGGCTGCCCGCAAGAGGCCAGCACCTTCTGCTCCTCCGCCGGCTTGTCCAGGACCTGGTGGGCTTCCTTGGGGAGGGTGCAAATCTGCGGTCCGGACTCTGTCTGGCCGTAGCCTTGGGCAAAAATGGGGCCGAAGAGCTCCAACCCCTGGCGCAACAGCTCCACCGGCATGGGGGACGCTGCATAGTAGATCCGGTTCAGGCTGCTCAGTTTAAACGTCTTCAGGTCCGGGTGAGACAGAAGCGCGCTCAGCTGGGTGGGAACGATTTGCATGTCCGTCACCCTTTCCTCCTGAACCGCCTGAAGCACGGCCAGCGGGTCAAAGGAGCGGTTCGGAAGGATCACGTTGCATCCCCCGGTCAGGAAAAAGGGCCACACGTGGCTGTCGCCGCCGATGTGAAAGAAGGGCAGCACCATGAGATGCCTGTCCCCGCTCTTGGTGCCCATTTCCAGGGCTTTGATCCTGGTGTTGTCCAGTTTTTGAGCGTGCGTGTACAGGGCCCCCCTCGGCAGGCCCGTGGTTCCGCTCGTGTACAGGATGATGACCGGATCTTCCTTTCTCACGTCCGTGCACGGCTCATCGGATTCACTCCCGCTCAAGAGTTCCTGAAAAGGAACCATGCCGGCGGTGGAGCCCTCCAGATCGATATAGGTCTTCACCCCTGGAATGCTCGGCTTCAGCCGTTCCACTGTTTCAAGCATCTCGGGCCCTACGAAAAGGGTGGTCGCCTCCGAGTAGCGGATGAGGTATTCGAGTTCCTCGGGGTGGAGACGCGGGTTAAAGGGTGAGGCGATGAACCCTCCTTTCATGGCGGCTCCGTAAAAGTCCGTGTACGGGAGGCAATTCCACGAAAGGATACCGATCACCTCCCCTTTGCGCACTCCGAAACGCTGGAGGGATCGGATCAAGCGGTTGACCCGCGCATTGAACTGTGAGAAGGTGATTCGCTGGGGACCGCAGACAAAAGCCTCCTCATCGGCATGGAGAAGGGCGTTTCTGTGAATGATGTCGGCGAAAGTCCCTATGCGGTAGCGGCAAAGCTCGCTGAGAATGAGTGGTCCTGGCATGGGTCTCTCCTGAGGGGCAGGCAATGAGAATCGGCGACGGACAGCGCGAACACGGAAACAGGCGCTAGCGCCACCGGAGCAGGTGCATGGGCCGAACACAGAGACTCGGTGAACCGCCCGCACCTCATTACCGTTTAGCCGATAATGAACTTTTTGTCAATTTCTTCATAATCAACGTGTTTAGTTTTTCTCCTTGCCCGAAGCCCGGCGATGTGATAACCGTAACCTCACGTCGGAAGCCGATCCTCTCCTCCACGGGTCAGAGTTTGAAACACCATGAAGCCCAAACAGCCTAAAAGATATGTCAGTGATTTGAGCGACGATGAAAAGGTGCTCATGGCCATTGTCCGAGCCGCTGAGAACTTCAAGAGAACCCACACCGCTATTTTCAGAAGACACGGCCTGTCCTTTCCCCAGTACAACGTCCTGAGAGTCCTGGATGCTTCCCGGAACGGCAGAAACAAGATCTCCGGGGTGAGCAGGATCATGCTCGTGCCCGGGGCCAACATGACCGGCATTGCCAAGCGTTTGGAACGAGACGGTTTTCTGATCAGAAAACCCGATCCGCGCGACGAACGGGTGACCATTCTCCAGATCACCCCAAAAGGGAAAAGGACTCTCAAGAACATCAAAGAGGAAAAGGATCAGAGCATCAAAAAGCTCCTCAACGGTTTTTCACGGAAAGACAAAACGAGTCTGCTGCACCGGATCAAGCAGCTCATCAGGAAAAGCAGGTTTTCATCCCGCTGATCCGTTTAGGGGACGGGACGAAGGAGAAACCTCCGCAGCGGATTCCTTCAGAGGAGGTCACTTCCCGTAGGCCTTGCAGAAGGCCATCATAGCGTTCACGGTCTCTTTGCTGGCCCCCTGCATGCCCGCTCCGGTGGAGAGGATGAAGAGCTCCTGGCAGTAAGTCCTGACCTCATCGGGAGTGCCGGCGCAAAGGAGATCCAGGGGCACATTTCCCGCCAGGCAGGCGACTTTGCCCACGGTGTCCTTAGCCTTCTTCATGTCCGTGCGGTCAAACCACCACACGACCTTGCCTTTTGGAATGTCCGAAATGGCCTCGAGGCGCTCGTTGTACGCACCTTCCGCGAAAAGCTGGGGTACCAGGCCTTCGTTCACGAGGCCCACGATGAGCTTCCTGAGGCTCGGCCAGTAAAAGTCGCGGAACTGCTCCTGAGACATGAAGCCGTCGGCGCCCTTGTGAAGCGGGATGAAGGGCATGGGGTTTCCGCTGGCCGTGCATGCCCCCACCGCGGCTCTCACCATGCTGGGGACCAGCCGGTCGCACGCTTCCTTCAGCTCATCGGCACAGCGAAACATGTCCAGCATGATGCCTTTGGTCCCGCGAAGGCTGTCTCCAATGACGTCAAAGGGCGCCTTGGTGAACCCTCCTGAGAAGGAGGGAAAGCCCTTTCCCATGATGCGGCCCCCGATTTCCCGGAAAGCCGCTCTCCAGCGGAGGGCCTCGTCTCCGGCCTTGGAAAGAGTCTCCAGGGCTTTCTTCATGTCCTCGCCGCCGAAGGGCATGGCGAGGGGCGGCACCATGGGGATCTCATTGACTGGAGGGAGAAGCGGAAAGGTTGCCAAGGGTTTGAGGGCGCCGAAGATGCGCGGGAAGTAGACGTTCAGAAAAAAAGCGGTGGGATCGTCGATCAGATCCTGGTACTCCTCCCTCTTCATGTACTCCGCCTCGACATACTGGTATTCCCGCTCTTTGGAAACGCCGTGCCCGGGCCATTCGTAGAGCTTCACGTCCAGGAGGTCCAGGACCCGGCCCGGCACAATCGTCGTGGGGGCATTGTACGCATCCGGTTCAAGGTCGTTATGGTAAAGCTCCCAGGCCCTTCCGAGCGCCTGATAGTCGTACATGGCATCGTACATGGTGATTCCCGCATACTGCATGGGGAAAAAACCGGCGGAGGGGCAAACCGCGATCCGGGCCGGTTTCTGTTTGAGCTGGATCGCGTCCTTCATCAGCGCGACCCGCTCCCGGTAGGCCTTCTGCGCATTCTCGTCGACAAAGGGAACGCCCTCCCCCTTGATCCAGACGTTGAACCGCTGTTCCTGTTTTTTTTCAGCTTCCGCTGAGACTTCCAAAAATCGTTTCTTCATATCGGTTTTCTCCGGAGCTTCCTCCCCCTCACTCCCCCTGAATCCACTTTTTGCAGAGCCTCACGCCTGCCATGGCATCGGGCGCGTACGCATCCGCTCCGCTGTAGTCTTTGATCTTCTCGGTGACCAC
>JALOPA010000312.1 GCA_025454125.1 Thermodesulfobacteriota bacterium | reverse complement strand
AGTCAGCGTTGGCCTGAGCCTGGGAGTCGCTTGCTTTTTTTGCCCAGTAATCGGTGATGGTCCACACCGTGGAAAGGCCGATCTGGTCCATGATCCCGAAAGGTCCCATGGGCATGTGCGTGACCCCCATCCATGCCCGGTCGATATCTTCGGCGGCGGCGACCTTACGGGAGGCCAATGTGAGAGCGGACATGAAAAGGCTCGAGAGCATGGCGTTGAAGACATAACCGCTGCTTTCCCGCTGGAGACGGATGACGATCTGGCCGATGCTCACGGCAAAGTCATGCACGAGTTGTGTCACCTCAGGGTCTGTGCCCGGATGGGGCATGAGATCCACGACATTCGTGGCCCGCGCATCGTGGAAGTGGAGCGCCACGAGCTTTTCAGGTCTTCCCGTAGCCTTCGCAAACATGGAAGGGACGAGCATGGAGGTGTTGGTGGTGAAGATCGTCCTCTCCGGGCAGAGCGCGTTGAACTGGGCGAAGACCTTGCCTTTCAACACCGGATCTTCCGGCACAGACTCGCTGATAAGATCCACGTCCTGGGCCGCCTTGGCAGCATCAGGAGTAGAGGAGATCCTTGCGAGAGCTTGCTGGAGTTTCTCCTCAGTAAGGCGTCCGATTGAAGCATACCAGGAGCCAAGCTTGGCAACTCGTTTCAAAGCCTTGTCCAGAATCTCTTGAGTGAGATCATAATAGACGACCTCGTATCCGTGCATGGCGCACTCAAGGCCGATCTGCTGGCCCATGGTCCCGGCGCCGAGGATCAACACCCTTTTGACGTCTTCAATCTTCATGGATGTATCCTTTCATGGATGATCGAATAAAGGACTGGAGGTACAGGGTTCAAGGTGCAGGGTGCAAGGTGAAATGAATTGGCTATCTCATTGCTCTTTGCCGTGCACCGTGCACCTTGTACCGTATACCTTCCCCTTTATGCCATCGCGCCACCGTCGACCACCAAGGTGGTGCCGGTTGTGTAAGAGGCCGCATCCGAAACGAGATAGAGGACCGCGCCGGCCAATTCACGAGGCTGGGCGTGCCTGGCCATAGGGATCCTTTGGATGATGTAGTCATAGATGGCCTGGGTTTCGATGAGCACCTTGGCGAATTTCGTTTCTACAAGTCCCGGGAGCAGGGCATTCACCCTGATGTTCTTGGTGGCAAGTTCTTTGGCAAAGGCTTGGGTCATGCAAATGATGCCCGCTTTGGTGATGGAATAGATCCCCTGGAACGGCGCGGGCGTGATTCCATTGACGGAGGAGGTGTTCACGATAGCTCCGCCGCCGGACTCCATCATCAGCCTGGCTGCGTGCTTGATCATGAAAAAGGGCCCCTTGAGATTCACGCTGAAGGTTTTGTCCCACACCCCTTCGTCGGCATCGATCATCTCGCCGAAATAGGGGTTGGTCACGGCGTTGTTGATAAGGATGTGGAGCGTTCCATATCGCTCTTTGATCTGCTGGAAAAGCGAATCGATCTGCTTTAGGTCCCCCACATGGCATGGCAGCACATCGGCCTTGCCTCCCCGGGAGGCGATCTTTTCTGCTACCTTCTGAAGGTCCTCCGCCTTTCGGCTCACGAGGAGGCAGTGGGCCCCGTAATCCGACAAGGTGATGGCAATGGCCTCGCCGATGCCCCTGCTCGATCCGGTGACGAGCGCGATCTTCCCTTTCAAATTGAAATCTACTTTTTCCATATCCATCTCCTTCTTGGAATACCGTTAAAGTCTTCGTCGCATGAGATCTGCGCGTTCTGCAAAGCTCAAATGATCAAAGGGCGAATTTAGAAACCTATCACGAAAGCACGAAAGGACGAAAACACGAAAGAAGAAGGGGTTATTTAAACCTCCTTGCCCTTTTTCGTGCTTTCCACTTTTCGTGCTTTCGTGATGATGGTTTTTGATTTGAATTCCGTCCGCCTGAAGCGGGTTGACATTGGTCATTATTTGGTTAGAGCCAAAGGCCTGCATTGTGAACTCTATGCCTCAGCGCCTATTATCTTCCCCTTACAGGTTACCAAGCTCCATGGTCCTTGTCGCCTGCTCCTCGAGGATGTGGGAGACCACGACGAGCGCCTTAAAGCGCTCGTCCTTGGTCTGGCCGTGGTAGAACCGGTAATAAATCTGCTGAACGATCACCGCGAGACGGAAAAGCCCGAAGCACAAATAAAATTCAAAATGATCTATGCGGATGCCGGCCTTTTCTGCATAGCGTTTGACCAGTTCTTCCCGTGTGAACGCTCCGGGAAGGTTGGTGGGCTGCATCCCGATGGCCTGAAAATTGGGCGGGTCATCGCTTTGGACCCAGTACCCCAGGGAGCTGCCCAGGTCCATGAGAGGATCGCCGAGGGTTGCCATTTCCCAGTCGAGCACGCCCACGATCTTCAGAGGATCATCCGGATCGAGCACGACATTGTCGAACTTGAAGTCATTGTGGATGATGGCGGGCTTGGCGAAATCAGGGGGCATCTTGTCATGGAGCCACTGCATGACTCTTTCGAAGGCTGGGGCATCAGGGGTGCGGGCAGCCCTGTAGCGCTCGGACCAGCCTTCCACTTGTCTTCTCACGTAGCCCTCGGGTTTGCCGAAGCCTTCAAGGCCGATCGCTTTGTAGTCAACAGAGTGGAGTTCATAGTGCACATCCAGCAGGTTTTCGCACAAAGCACGCATCTGATCCGGGGTGAACTCCAGTCCCACAGGAAGGCTTCTCCTCAGGATGATTCCCTTGATGCGCTCCATAACGTAAAAAGGGCACCCCATGATCGAGACATCTTCTGTGTAGACCAAGGGCTTTGGGCAGTATGGAAACGCCGGTTTCAGGGCCTTGAGAATGCGGTATTCCCGGCCCATGTCATGGGCGGTTTTGGCCTTCCGGCCGAAAGGCGGCCGCCTCAGTACAAGCTCCCTTACCCCGACTCGGAGCAGATAGGTAAGGTTCGAATAGCCGCTCGGGAACTGCTCGATCAGTAGTTCACCCGACAGGCCAGGGATGTTGTCTTTGAGAAAGGCTTCGACCACCTTCAGGTCGAGCTCTTCTCCCGGCCGGATGTTCGTGGGTTTGTCGTTCAATTCCATTGTCTTTCTCCCCGACGGAACTGTCTTAGTGAACGGTTTTGAGTTCTGTCATTTCGATCCCACTCGCAGAGCGGGAGAGAAATCTTGCGCTCACCACAGGCTATAAAGATCTCTCCCTCCGGTCGAGATGACAAGGGATGATCTAGCAGGCTGGTGAAGAACGCGTTTTTGAGGTCTTTGGTGTCATTCCCGCGCAGGCGGGAATCCAGTATTTTCTTGCTTTTCTGGGCTCCCGCTCCCGGCCTTCGCCGGGACAGGCTTCACTCAGCGGGAGTGACGGAAGAACTGTGTTTTTGAACAACCTGCTAGACTACCGAACCGTCTTGCCCTCGTAATCTCTCAGAATCCGTTTGGCCACGGCCATCTTGTGGACTTCGTCCGCGCCATCGTAGATACGAGCCGCGCGTTCGTGCCGGTAGAAGTAGGCGATGATCGTGTCATCGGTCATGCCCATGCCGCCGTGCACCTGAAGGGCTCTGTCAATGACCTTCTGCAGGACCCCCGCCACGTAGAACTTGATGAAGGAGATGTCGTAGCGGGCGCCCTTTGCCCCCTGCGTCTCGATCTTCCAGGCCGCATTCAGGGTCATGAGCCGGGCGGCCTGGATCTCGGCCGCGCATTCGGCGACCCAGGCTTGGATGATCTGCTTGGTGGCAAGGGTCCTGCCGTCCGGTGCGATGATCCTTTTGGATGCCCGAGAACACATGAGGTCAAAGGCCCGTTTGCAGATCCCGAGCCATCGCATGCAGTGGTGGATGCGGCCCGGCCCGAGGCGCTCCTGGGCCATGACAAAACCGAATCCCTCAGGACCCAGCAGGTTCTTCTGCGGGACACGGCATGACTGAAACAGGATTTCGCCGTGTGAGGCGTAATCATCCCCCGCGTGCCCCATGACCGGGATGTTGCGCACCAGGTTGAATCCAGGAGTGCTCGTGGGCACGATGATCATGCTGGCCCGAAGGTAAGGCTCGGCTTCCGGGTTGGTCACAGCCATGACAATGGAGAAGGCAGCGCCGTCCGCAGCCGTGGAGTACCACTTCTGCCCATTGATGATATAGTCCTCTCCGTCCTTGACGGCGGTAGTGTCCAGCATGACGGGGTTGGATCCCGGCATCTCCACCTCGGTCATGGAGAAACAGCTCCGGATTCTGCCCTGAACCAGAGGCCTCAGGTAGGTCTCTTTCTGCTCGGGCGTGCCGTGAAGGTGCAGGATCTCTATGTTTCCGGCATCCGGAGCCTGGCAACCGAAGGTAAAATGACCGAGGGGAGTG
>JALOPA010000311.1 GCA_025454125.1 Thermodesulfobacteriota bacterium | reverse complement strand
CTGCTCGATATTGGAAAGATGGGCAGCGGACTTGAGGATCAGGAGCTCAGAGCCTGCGATCTGTTCGTGAATGGCTCGGGAGGCCGCGACCGGGGTTCCCGGATCCTCCTCTCCAACCACGATGAAGGTCGGAAGCGTGATCTCCCTCAAACGCTTCGTGAGATTCAAGCGCATGATAGCCCGTGAACATCCGACGTATCCCTTCACAGGAGTCGTTCGGATCATGCGCCGGACTTGTTCCAGCGCGGGAATCGGCTTCCCTCGGAAGGAGGCCGTGAACCATCGCTCCATCGTGGATTCCACCAGGGCGTTCATCCCCTGCCTCTGCGCCAGCGCGATTCGCTCCTCCCAGATCGGCAAGGCTTCTTCAGGGATCCGGCTGGAGGTGTCGCAAAGAATCAGGCTTTGAAGGACGCCGGCATCCTTGAGAGCCAGGGTCTGCCCGATCATCCCGCCCATGGAAATCCCCATGAAGTGCGTTTTCCCAATGCCAAGGGCCCGGAGGAGCGCTCTGGCGTCCTCCGCCAGCTGATCCAGGGTGTACGGCCCCTCCGGGGCGTCGGTGCCCCCGTGCCCCCGCGTGTCATAACGAAGGACCCGGTAACGGGACTTGAGGACCGCCGTCTGAAGGTCCCACATCGCCAGGTCCGTGGCCAGGGAGTGGCTGAGAGTCACGACAGGCGCCGATTCCGGCCCCTCTATCTCATAGCGCATGGTGATGCCGTTGGCGGTAATTTTCATGCTTTGGAGCCCCTCAGAGTTTTCTCATCGTAGCCCCAGCCTTTGCAGGATGGAACATCGATGAGAAGGAATGACGCATCCCCGTAGGCCCGGAGTTCCAGATCCGTTTCCAGGTCCACCCGGGCCTGATCGTTGGCCTCCAGCGTCTTGTCGTTCACCCCCAGGCTCCCGGAGGCCAGGTAGATGAAGATCCTCCTGGACTCGTTGGTCTTGAAATCGATTTTCTGCCCGGCGTCGAGCTCGGAGCGATAAAGGGTGGCATAGGTGTGAAACGTCACCGCACCGTGGAGGCCTTGACCGGAAGCTACGGCTAGAAGGCGGTTCTTCCATGAATCGGGTGAAAAGCTTTTCTGATCATAGGAGGGCTTGAGGCCTGGGAGGTCCGGGTAGATCCAGATCTGATAGAAGTGCACGGGCTCCCTGGCAAGATTGAATTCGGAGTGAGTGAGTCCTGTCCCCGCAGACATGCGCTGAACGTCCCCTGCTTTGATGACGGTCTTGTTTCCCATGCTGTCTTTGTGTGTGATCGCTCCGCTCAGAACGATGGTGACGATTTCCATCTCCTCGTGGGGGTGGGTCGGAAACCCGGTTTTGGGTTCCACCACGTCGTCGTTGAAGACCCGGAGGGCTCCGAACTGGATGTTGGAAGGGTCGTAGTAACTGGAAAAAGAAAAGAGCCAGTAGGTCTTGAGCCATCCGAAGTCGGAAAAATGCCGCTTGGCGGCGGGAATAATCTGGATCATGTGCAACTCCCAATCTAAAGCAGGGACAAGTTACCAATGCGCCAGAGGCGCATAAATGACGGGTGACGAGCAAGACGGACAACGGTGAACGGATAACGGTCAACGGATGTTTCCATGGATCACTTCTTCTACATCGCATTGCCGGGCTTCTTCAAGTACAAGGAAGCGACCATCCCCGCGAGCGAGATCGCGCCGGCTACAAGAAAGGGAACGGTAAAGGACCGGCTGATGTCCGCGAGATAGCCTCCGAGGGCAGGACCCAAAGCTTGGCCGATTCCAAAAAAGAGCGTGATGAAGCCGAGGCCGGCCGGCGCCAGTCGCGGCCCGACAAAATCGCCGGCAGCCGCGGCCATGATCGTCGGGATGCTCCATGCGGTGAGGCCGAACATCACCGCCGAAAGATAGAATCCGAATTCCGAGCGGATGAGCGCATAAACGATGTACGAAAGCCCCAGGACGAGATAGGCCAGCGCAGCGCCCCGGCTCCGGCCGAGTCGATCGGAGATGTGGCCCCAGAGGATGCCGCAAAAAGTGCTGAGACCTCCCACCAAAGCCCACAGGCCCCCTGCATACGCCTGAGTGAGGCCCATTTCCTTCACGAGATAGGCGGCGAAGAAGGTCATGTAAATGATGTAGGAGAACCCGTAGAAGAAATAAACCAGACCCAAGTACCACACCGAGGGCATCCCGTAGACCGCGCTCCACTGAAGAGAGGTCACCTTGGGTCCCGCAGGAGCAGGCGGCGGGGCGTCCCTTTCTGATGCCCCCACAGGGGCCAGCCCTTTTTCTTCGGGCCTGCTGCGGATGAGCGAATAGACAATGCAGGAAATCACAAGGGCGATTGCCCCAAGGATGTACCAGGCGTAGCGCCACCCCTCGCTTCCGTAAGCAACCAGAATCGGAGGAACGAGGAGCCCGGAGATGAGCGTCCCTGCCCCGATGCCTCCGGACACAATCCCCGTGGCAAAACCTCTTCGCTTCATCGCGAACCATACAGAGCCTAGAGCCATGGCGGGGACATAGGCGGCGCCGTTGCCCAAGCCGGTCAAGAACCGCATGGAAAGAGCATAGCCGAAGGATTGAGCCAGACCGGTTAGGATGAGGGTGATCCCCAGGAGAAAGAGGGCCAGGGTGATCACGATGCGGGTTCCGAATCGGGCAGCAAGAAAACCCCCGATGATGGCCATGGTCAGATACCCGATGAAGTTTCCTGTGCCGAGGAGGCCCAGTTGGGTGTAGTCGAACTTCAGCCCGTCTTTCATGGCCGGGAGAATGATGGTGTAGGCCATGCGCCCGAAACCGTGCGCCGCGATGGTAGTGAGAAGCCCCATGAAGATGACGATCCAGCCGTAGTGGAGTTTGCCTTCCCTCATGACCGTGTCCTTTCGTCTTGATGGTTATCGGCCTGTGCTCACAACCGCTCAATTTTGAAAGGGATGATAGGAAAACGGGGAAGGGGTGTCAATTCAATATTGGTGAGGCGGTGGCACGGACAAACTTCGTTTGTCCGTGAGAGGAAGAGGGTGAGCCTGGGGTGGCACGGACAAAACCGCTTTCCTGCTGGTTTGCCCGTCTGCGAGATCCGCGGTATGCCGGGATGCTGAAAAACGCCATCCCTTTGTCACTCCCGCGCAGGCGGGAGTCCAGGAAACCCAAGAAAGACTGGATTCCCGCCTGCGCGGGAATGACAGCAAAGAGGGCAGAAACCAATCCCTCTGCTAAGAAACTCTGCAAACCAGTCCCTTGAGATACGCCCCTTCAGGGAAGCTGAGGGCCGTTGGATGATCGGGGCTTTGAGTGAGGGTCCGCAGGATTTGGCCCTCCCGACCCGCATCGAGAGCGGCGTCGGCTACAATCTTATGGAAGAGATCCGGAGCCACCAGTCCCGAACAGGAGAAGGTGAACAGGAGGCCCCCAGGGTTGAGAAGCTTGAAAGCGAGGAGGTTGATGTCCTTGTAGCCCCTTGTCCCTTTGAGCATCTGATTTCGGGAGTCCACAAACTTCGGCGGATCCAAAATGATGAGATCGAAGCGGTTGCCGGCGTTTCGGAGCTCCCGCAGAACCACAAAGACATCTCCCGGCACTCGGTCAACCCTTCCGGGGTCGCATCCATTGAGTTCCACGTGGCGGCCGGAGAGTTCCAGGGCACCTGGGGAAGACTCCACGTCCGTCACGCTTTCGGCGCCCCCTCTCAGCGCCCAGATCCCGAATCCGCCGGTGTAGGCAAAACAGTTGAGCACCGAGCGGCCGCGGGCATAGTCCGCTACGATTTCCCTGTTGCCTCGCTGATCCAGGTAAAAGCCTGTCTTGTGGCCTTTCCCGATATCCACAAGGAAGCGGCAGGGGCCCTCCTGGATCTCCAGAAGATCGGGCGGCGATTCCCCCCAAAGAACCCCGGTCCGCATTTCCAAGCCTTCCTTAAGGCGCGCATCCACATCCGACCGCTCATAAATGCCTGTGGGTGAAAGAATCTGCTGAAGCTGAAGGAAGATGGCCTCCTTCCAGAACTCCGAGCCTGCGCTCAGAAACTGGCAGACGAGAAACTCAGCGTATTTGTCCACCACCAAACCCGGCAAGCCGTCCGACTCCGCGTTGATCAGGCGACAGGCGTTTTTCCCTGCCGTGAGGTATGAAGCACGGGATTGGATCGCCTTTTCTATCCTGGCCCGAAAAAAAGACGGGTCTATGGGTTGATCCTTAAGGAAAGTCCAGACCCGGACGCGTATCTGTGAATTCGGGGAATAGGCCCCGAAACCGAGGAAGTCCCTGCCGCTGGAGAGAATCTCCACGGTCTCGCCGGCATGAGGATTTCCTTCCGCCCTGTCGATGGCCCCTGAGAAGACCCAGGGGTGATGCCGGAGGAGA
>JALOPA010000310.1 GCA_025454125.1 Thermodesulfobacteriota bacterium | reverse complement strand
CGGCGCTATCCAACTGGGCATTACGGCGATAAACGAAATCGGAAATGAGTCGGACATGACGATCGTCACCGCCCCTTTCCAGTTCTCTTTTCCCGATGCCCCGACAAGCCCTAAGCTCGAAGCGTTGAAAGAATATCACGTCTTCCAAGGATCAAGCGCCGCCGGAGACGATCAAGAGTCAGGGAAAGACATCGCGGATCCAGGCCTCGCAGGTGATTAAGAATAGGGTTATTCCCAAAAACCGTTAAGAAGGAACGCCTCCGTGCTTCCTTGACACCCCGGGCGGTTTCCACCTATAGTGATTTCAGCGAACGAGCCTTCCTCTGTCGTCCATGACGAAAGCCTGTCATTGCGAGCGCATGATGAAATCTTTTTATCGAATTCGGAGTCAACGACCCCCGGTCTTTCTTTTGGCCGGATGTCTGCTTTGGCTCTTGCTCTTCGCTTCCTGTTCCCAAGAGGAACAGCCGGTGAGGGTCGACCTTTCCAAGAAAGCCGAAGTGTCCGTGCAGAAGGACTCCTACATCGTCACCTATGCCTATCTGCCCCAGTATTCGCATCGCGTCTCCTACGAACGCCACAATCTTCTCATCGAATATTTGAAGAAGGAAACAGGACTCCCCGTCAAACAGATTTTTCCGGACACCTTTGACGAACACATGAAAATGGTGGGGCAGGGAAAACTTGACATTTCCTTCTCCAACCCCGTGGCTTACGTGAAAATGGCCCATCGCTACGGGACCAAAGCCTTTGCGCGGATCATCGAGGAGGACGGGCGGGCGGAATTCCGCGGCCAGATCCTCTCCCGCAGGGACAACCTTGCGATTCAAACCCTGGAAGACTGCAAGGGCAAGCGGTGGATCGCCGTGGACCCCAGCTCCGCGGGGGGATTCATGTACCCCTTGGGGCATTTCTACGATCACGGGATCCGGAAAGAGGACTTCGCCGAGATCGCTTTTGCTCCGGGGCCAGGAGGCAAACAGGAAAAAGTGGCCCTTGCCGTCTACGCGGGCAAGTACGACATCGGCTCGGTCAGAGAAGGCACCCTCGAGGTGGTCGCCGAGAAGATCGATATCTCTGAAATCCGTGTGCTCGCCACCTCCCGCTGGTATCCGGGCTGGCTCTACTCGGCGCGCAAGGATCTCGATCCAGCCGTGGTCGGCAAAATCCGGAAAGCCCTGTTGGCCCTTCGCGCCGACCACCCTGAACATCAGAAGATCTTCCAGGCGGCGCACATGACCGGGATTCTCCCTTCGAGCGACGAGGAATATGACCCCGTGAGGGAACTGCTGGTCAAGGTGGGAGTGGATTTGAACAGTTAGCGGCGGCGCTCTTTCTGGGGAGACCCTTCAAGGCACTTCATGGCGACTCTGCACTCATTTTTCAGAAAACTCGGATTTCGCACCAAGATCTCCCTGAGCATCATCGCCATCCTCCTTCTCTTCGGCATAGGGGTTTCGCTGATCATCAGCAAGTGGGTGTCCCAGGCCCTGCTCAACGAAAACAGGATGCGAGGGATCTCCAATGCCGTCAACCTGAGCGCACGGGTGGTGGAGCCGCTTCTTTCCGAAGACCTTCTGGTGTTGAAGAACCTGGTCGATGAGCTTTCGCGCACCGATCAGGACGTGACCTACACCTTCATCCTCGACCGCAACGGCAAACCCCTGGTCCACACCTTCTCCGGCGGCTTTCCCATCGAACTCCTTCAAGCCAATGAACTCAGGGAAGGGGATCCCTATCACATGCAATTGCTTTCGACAGGGAGCGAGCTCATCAACGATTTTGCCGCGCCGGTTCTCATCGGCACGGCTCGGCTGGGCTCCGTGAGAATCGGCATGTCTCACGCCCGGGTTCAGGAAGTGGTCCGGGGGATCCTCTGGACCATTGTGCTGACCGTCGGGACAGGGATTCTGATTGTCGGCTTTGTGAGCACCGTTCTGGCCCGCACGGTGACGCGGAAACTCCAGGTTCTCCACCACGCTGCAGAGGAGATCATCAAGGGGAACCTGGATGTGCGAACCGCGCCCCTGCTCCAGAGCCACTGCTGGGACATCATGGACTGCAATCAGAAGGGCTGCCCGGCCTACGGAGATGAACGCGGCCGCTGCTGGTACCTGGTAGGAACCCTGTGCCCCACCTGCGTGGACGGCCGCTACGAGAAGAAAATCGAGAGCTGCCGCCACTGCAAGGTGTACCGATCCCAAGCCGGTGATGAGATCCAGGATCTTGCCGAGTTTTTTGACGTGATGGCCCTCACGCTCAAAGAACGCCTTCTGGCCCTGAGGAGAACCGAGGAGGACCTCAAGCAGCAGCAACGGCTCTTCCAGACCATTCTGGACGTGACCCCGGACATCGTCTCTCTCCAGGACAGGGACCTGCGGTACCAGGCCGTGAACAAAGCGTTCTGTCAATTTGCACGCAAAAAGGAAACCGAAATTCTGGGAAAGACCGACAGGGACGTCTTCCCGGGTGCCCAGGCCGAAGAGAATCAAAAGGAGAACCGCGAGGTCCTGGAAAAAAGACAAACCCTCAACTTCGAAAAATGGGTGGACGGCGACCGCTGGCTTCACGTGATCAAAACCGCTGTCGTGAATCCCGATGGGGAGGTCTCCGGGGTCCTCGGCACCAGCCGAGACATCACGGAGCTCAAGAATTTTCAGGACCGCCTGATCCGGTCTCAACGGCTGGAATCCATCGGTCAGCTGGCTGCCGGCATCGCTCACGAGATCAACACCCCGCTGGGGATCATCCTCGGATATGCCCAACTTTCAAAGGAAGATGCCGCTCCGGGCACAGAGCTTCATGAGAGCCTTTCCACCATCGAAAAATATGCCCGCATCAGCCGGGGCATTGTGGCGGACCTGCTCCGTTTCTCCCGCCACACGGAAAGCATCAAGAGACCCCTCGACATCAACCGCATCCTCCACCAGACCGTAGGCGTTCTGGAGCACACCTTCGGCCTGGAAAAGATCGCCATTTCCAGAGACCTGCAGGAAGGCCTGCCCCTTGTCTTCGGTGACCAGGAGAAACTGGAGCAGGCTTTTGTCAACCTGTTGAACAACGCCCGGGACGCCATCGGCTCGGACGGTCAGGTGGCCGTTCGCACCGCCTATGATTCCGCCCAAAAAGAAGTGGTGGTCAGCGTCTCCGACACGGGAGGCGGGATCCCCCCTGACATCAGGGACAAGATCTTTGATCCCTTCTTCACCACCAAAGGGGTCGGAAAGGGAACGGGTCTGGGGCTTTCCGTCACCTTCGGGATCGTGAAGGATCACGGAGGGAAAATCGATTTCGAGAGCACCTACCGGGCAACGGATTCGGCGGAGAGGGGCGGCACGACGTTTGTCGTCCGTTTCCCCGCGTATGAAGATAAACCTGGTTAGATAAGGAAGGTCTCTATGGCCAAGATCCTGGTTCTTGATGATGTTGCAGATGCCGTTACCCTAATTCAGAAGATCCTGAGCAGGAAAGGCCACGAGGTGGCGGGTTTCATCGATGAAGAACCGGCCATCGCCCACGCCCGCAGTCAACCGGTGGATCTGCTCATCCTCGACATCAAGCTGAAGAAACTGAGCGGCATCGAGGTGCTCGAAGAAATCAAGAAGAGCCACCCGGCGGTCAGGGCCATCATGCTCACCGGCTATCCGACGCTCGAAACGGCCCGCCAGGCCATGAAGCTGGGCGCCCAGGAGTACTGCGTCAAACCCATTGAAAAGGATGAACTGGAGCAGAAAGTGGCTCACGTGCTCGGCACCCAGGCTTGAGTCTCTCCTGTTGTGAAGCGCCATGCCCTTTTTCAACCCTTTAAGCCGTCTCCTGTACAGGACCTTCTCTCCCGGAAAAATCCTCCGCGAGACATACCACGCGTTCAGAGACCTTCTGGATGCGGATCATGAAGCCCACGAGCGGGTGTCTGTGCTGGAAAGGCTCTATCACGAGGACAGGCGTGCCGACTTCTGCGCCGTCATGCGGTCTTATGAGGACCTGGCTCGTGCCATTCTTCGGATGATCCAATCGCTCGATCGCATGGCTCCCGGCGCTTACCCGCAGATTCCCTTCATTTTCGAGCGCCTGAATGACGCTGTCAGAGCCGAGGGCCTGGCTGTGGACGCGGTGGATCACCTCCAGAGCCTGCCATTTCTTCTGCGAGGCCAATCATCTCTACCCGAAGATCGCCTCTGTGCTTGCGGAGCTGGATATCGAATCCCCTTTGTCTCTGGAAGAGGCTTCTAAATCGCTGACCCATCTTGTCCTTGAAGCTCCCCTTCCCCCGGAGCTGGACACAGCCATCCAAAACGCCTTTGCCCGGGTCTTTGGCGATGATCTTCCTCCCAAGACCTGCGCCATGAGAAGCAGCGCCGTGGGCGAAGACGGGCTCTTTTCTTTTGCCGGCCAATTCAGGACCGTCCTGAACGTCGGCCCGGAAGGCCTTGCGGAAGCCTACAAGCAGGTGATCGCCAGCAAGTATTCTGCGGGAGCCCTCCTTTACCGCGTGAGAGGCGGCTTCCTGGATCAGGAGACTCCCATGGCCGTGCTCGCCCTCGAGATGCTCGACGCTGCGGCGAGCGGCATTGTCTATTCCCAAAGCCCTCTGTCTTCGCAGCCTTCCTCCATCGTGGTCTATTCGGTCTGGGGCCTGGGCGAACTGCTGGTCAAAGGAGCTGCGACTCCTGACCGTATCGAAATCGCCCGCCACGGAGAGTCCCTTCAGGTCATCCGGAAAGAGAAAGCATCAGGAGAATCCAAGATGGTTCTGGCCCGTTCCGGGCTCGTCGAAACCGTCGCGCTCGATCCCTTTGAAAGGGAACACCTCTCCTTGAGCGAGAGCATGGCCCTTCAACTCGCCGCCTGGAGCGTCCTGCTGGAGCGCCGCTTCGGAGGGCCGCAGGACGTGGAATGGTGTCTGGA
>JALOPA010000309.1 GCA_025454125.1 Thermodesulfobacteriota bacterium | reverse complement strand
CCAGGCTTCATCACCCAAAAATAGAGCCTGTCATTAAACTCGAAAAACGCCCGGTTCATAGGCTCCAGTGGGTCAGGCACCGTCTCTCCTGCCGGTTCCGTCGGTTCAGCCTCCTCCTGTTCGCCGCTCCCTTGTTTCACAGAAGCCACCTGAAGCGATGCGAGTTCTACCCTCTGAGCACCCAATCCATTTTCAGGCTCTAGGGTCGCCGTGCTCTGCCCGGAGGCGACGGCCTCAAGGGAGAACAGGAAAAGAATCGTGATCACCGACACAAGACCGGTTCTCTTCATAAGCGTGTACACCTTTCTCTGTCTATTCAGCGGATTTTTCCCTCAATCGTTGCATTAACCCTTCAAAGGAAGACTTGGCCATGATGTCACGGAACTGGGTGCGGTAGTTGTTGACCAAACTGACCCCCTCGATCACCATGTCATAAACCCACCACTTCTGATCCCTGTTCCTCATTTTGTAGACGACCGCTATTTCGACGTTTTTCTTGGTCACGATCCGGACGTCCACCTCAGCGTAGTCCCCATCGATTCTCTCCCCTGTGTAGCTCACTTTCTCCCCGGAATAGCCCTCCACCTTGTCGATGTAGGTCCTCTCGAGCAGCTGGCCGAAAAGCTGGACAAACTCCTTCTTCTCTTGCTCGCTTCGCTGCGCCCAGTATCTTCCCAGGGAGCGCCGCGACATCTCGTCCCAATCACACAGCTCATCCACCGCTTTTCGAATCTGCTCGCGTCTTTCCTTCTCTTTGGCCGGTTCCTTGAGCACAGGATCGCTGACGATGGCGAGGATCCTGTCCGTCGTCTCTCTGACTTTCTCGGTCGGCACGCCCGCCCACACAGGGCACGACCCGCTCCACACCACGATCGCAAGAAGCGCTGTGCCCACTAGAAATATCCTTTTCATGTCCTCCCCCGCAACCGCCGGAACCGCCCTACCCTTCAACCTCGGCCGACTTCAGCCTCCCGACCGAGGGACAAAGGAGACAATGACAGTCGTGCTTTGTGCCTCTGCGCCTTTGGGCCTGGATTGCTGCTATTCCACCTTGCCGAACACGTACTTTGAGATCAGTTGCTCAAAATCCACAGGAGGCAAGGTCTCCCGGATCTTTTCGCCCGGGGAGAGGATTTTGTCCGATCCGCCCGGCGCGATCTCGATGAACTTCTCACCGATGAGCCCCTTGGTCTTGATGGCGGCGATGGCATCCTCCTGGATCTTCACGTCCTTGTTGAGGTTCATGACGATCCGCGCCTGGTAGTCCTCGAGCCCGATGCTCCGGATGCGGCCCACCTCCACTCCTGCAATCATGACCGAAGAACCCTGCTTGAGCCCTCCGCTGTTGGAAAACAGCGCGTAGACATCATAACCCTGATTGCCCAGGACCTCCATCCCGCCGAGCTTTATGGACAGGTAGCCCAGGCAGAGGATGCCGGCGATGACGAACAACCCTACCGCAAATTCGACGTTGAACTTTCTCATGGCTTCCCTCTATTTCGGCTCTGACGTTGTCGCACGCTCCCCCCCTCTCAAAGAGCATGGATATCCTTTTTCCGCTGCTGGCGCATCGGGGCGCAGACCGCGGCGTCATGCGTTGACCATTCCGCCCCTGCAGCGACAAACGTCCGCACCGTCGCATCCTCGGACGCCAGGATCTCTTCCGGCGTCCCGGAGAAGATCACCCGGCCTTCGTGCAGCATGACCACCTTGTTCACGATCTCGAAAATCTTCGGCACCTCATGGGTCACCATGATCCCCGAGAATCCGAGCCTCTTGTGGCACGCATCGATGAGGTTCAGGATCGTCTGACCGGTCAGGGGGTCCAGCCCGGTCGTCGGTTCATCGATGAGCATGATCTCCGGCTCCTCAACCAGCGCCCGAGCCAGGGAGGCTCTCTTCACCATGCCGCCGCTGATCTGGGAAGGATATTTCTCCTCAGATCCGAGCAGGTCGACCTGCTCCAGTTCCACCATCGCCTTTTTCCTGATCTCCGGTTCGCTCAGTTTCGTTTTCTCCCGCAGGGGGAACGCGACGTTGTCCAGGATGGTCATGGAGTCGAAGAGGGCTCCGCTCTGGAAAAGGAAGCCGAGGCGATTTCTCACCCGCACCAGTTCGCTGCCCCTGAGGCGGCCCATGTCCTGACCCTCCAAGAGGATTCGCCCCCGGTCAGGGCGGAGAAGGCCGGCCACGTGCTTCAGAAGCACGCTCTTGCCGTAACCGCTTCTTCCGATGAGGGCCAGGAGTTCGCCCTTTTCCACCTCAAGGCTCACCCCTTTGAGAACCGCAACCCCGTTGAAAGACTTATGCAGATCTTCGATCTTGATCATGACCCCTGACCCTTGATCCGTATTGTTGTTGCACCATGCTGCATGCTTCCCTATGCAAACAACTGTGTAGACGTCAGGAAATAATCCCACACGAGAATCAGCACGGACGACAGCACCACGGCCTGCGTCGTGGCGGTGCTCACCCCTTCGGCTCCAAACCCCGTGTAATACCCGGTGTAATAGCCCTTGAAGCAGCAGACCCACGCGATGATGAGCCCGAAGTTCAAGGATTTGAAAAGCCCCTCCAGCACGTCTTCCATTTCCACATAGCTCATCATCTCGCCGAAGTAGACCCCGGAACTCACGCCCAGCAGCTTGACGCCGATCAGGTACCCGCCGAAAATTCCCACAACGTCGAAAATGGCCGTGAGCAGCGGAACCGAAACGAGGGCGGCGATGAAATTGGGAGCCACGAGGTACCGGTAGGGGTTCAGCCCCATCAGTTGCAGAGCATCGATCTGCTCACTGATGCGCATAATCCCGATCTCCGCGGTGATGGAAGATCCTGCCCTGCCCGTCACCATGAGCGCGGAGATCACCGGCCCCATCTCCTTGATGAGCGCGAGCCCGACCATGGGGCCCAGGAAGGCGTCCGAGCCGAACCGGCTGAGCGTGTTGAAACCCTGGTACCCCAGGACCATGCCGGTGAAAGCGCCTGTCAGGAAAATGACGAGGAGCGACTGGTAGCCAATGAACTCTATTTGCTTGAGAATGAGAGAAACTTTGATGGGTGGCGAGACACAGCAAGAGAGAGACTTGGCAAGAAAGATGCCCATTCTTCCCATCTTGAGGATTTGACGCACCGTCCCTTTTCCGATTTTTGTGATGAACTCCAACCCTTCTTCCTTACGTCGACTCGGCTGTCCCTTCAGCTGGATCCGAGTCTATGTTATGATATTTATTAACATTTTTCTTCGAATGTTTCAACTCCAAAAGCTCGTCTTTCCACGATCTCGAGCTCAAGGCGCAAGACGATCACCCGGTGACGCAGGCCTCCATGAGCTGCAGGCTCATGGTTCTGGTGTCGAGGACCGCCCTGACGCCGATCGGCACAGGCAGATTCAGCTCTCCGTGCCCCACGGGGAGACCGGTCACAACGGGCACCTTGAGCCCCGAGCACCGCTCCCTCACGAGATCGATCACGGAGGACGGGTCCCCGCACTCTTCGAAGGTCCCGACCATCAGTCCTGCGCATTTCTCGATCTCCCCGCTTACGAGGAGGTGAGTCAACATGCGATCGATCCGGTAGAGCGTCTCCCCCCTGTCCTCTATGAAAAGGAGCTTTCTCTTGAAAGAAGGCAAGAACGGCGTGCCGAGCAAGTGACAGATCAGGCTGAGGTTGCCCCCCATGAGGACCCCTTCGGCCCTGCCCCCCTTGATCACCGTGCCGCCCGAGAGGTTCACCGCGGCCCTCTCCGCGGAGGTCATCAGCTTTACCAGCTCGGCCGCATTTCGGCCGTCGCCCTTGAGCAGGTTTTGGAGCACAGGCCCGTGAATCGCGATCAGGCCTGATCGCCTGAACAGGGCGAACAGCAGAGCGGTGAGATCGCTGTACCCGACGAGGAGTTTGGGATTTCGGCTGACAAGCCCATAGTCCAGCCGCTCCAGAATCCTGTGAGTCCCGTAGCCCCCTCGGGCACACAGAACCGCTTTGATCTTCTTGTCCTTGAACGCGGCGTGCAGGTCTTTGAGGCGCGATGCGTCCTCCCCTGCGAGGTAACCCTTTCGGTCAAAGAGGTGGGGAAAGCATACAGGCTGAAATCCAAGAGACTCGAGAAAATCCAGCCCCGGCTGGATTTCGTCCGGAAGCACGGGCCCGGCCGGCGCAATGATCCCGATTCGGTCCCCCGTGTGGAGCCGGGGAGGTTTGATCTTCACTGGTTCCTCTTATAAAGGATCATGAGCCCTTCGAGGGTCAGGAATTCCTCAACATGGTCTATGGTCTCGGAGATCTCGGAGATCAGAGGCGCGAGACCGCCCGTGGCGATCACTTGAAGGTCACGGCCCACCTCCTTTTTCATCCGGTTCACGATGC
>JALOPA010000308.1 GCA_025454125.1 Thermodesulfobacteriota bacterium | reverse complement strand
CGATGCCTTCCTCCATGGTGGAGATGGGCCAGATGTGGAACATGCCCTCTTTCACGCTGCGGATGAGCTCCTCCTTCAGCATGAGGTTCCGGACGTTCCTGGCCGGAATGATCACCCCCTGGCGGCCGTTGAGGCCCTTGAAACGGCAGATGTCGTAGAAGGCCTCGACCTTGCGGGTCACCCCGCCCACCGGCTGGATCTCCCCCTTCTGGCTCACGGACCCCGTCACCGCGATCCCCTGGGCGATCGGGACCCCGGCCAGGGCGCTCAGGAGGGCGAAGAGCTCCGTGCTGGAGGCGCTGTCCCCTTCCACCATGCCGTAGCTCTGCTCAAAGGTGAAGGTTGCGGACAGGGACAGGGGCTTGTTGTGAGCAAAGCGCTCCTTCAGAAAACTCGTGAGGATCATCACTCCCTTGGTGTGAAGGTTTCCGCTCATTTTGGATTCCCTCTCAATGGCCACCACCCCTTCCCTTCCCACGGAGACCGTAGCGGTGATGCGGTTCGGTTTGCCGAATTCGTGGTCCCCTGTCCAGAGAATCGACAGACCGTTGATCTGGCCCACCTTGGCCCCGTCGGTTTCCACCCAGAAAACATCCTTTTCCACCAGCTCTCGGATTCTCTCTTCCAACAGGTTGGACCGGAACAGCCGTTTTTGGATGGCTTTCTCCACATGGTCTCCTCGGATGAACTCCGAGGATTCCAGGCCGGCGTAGTAGTTCGCCTCCTGGATGAGGTCGCTGATGTCGCCGAGTTCGAGGGTCAGCTTTTCCCTGTCCTCTGTCCGCTCCATGCTGTACTCCAGGACCCTGGCCACGCCGGTCCGGTCCAAGTGCCGGAGGTTTTGCTCCCGGCACATGTTCCCGATCATTTTCGCGGATTTCACCACGGTCTCCTGCTCGCGGTCCACCCGGTCGTCCATGTGGGCTTTGACTTTGAAGAGCTTCGGAAACCGGTCGTCGTAGACATGAAGAAGCTCGAAAAGATAGGAGTCGCCGGTGAGAACGATTTTGACGTTGAGCGGGATCGGTTCCGGCCGGATGGTTCGGGTGCTGAAAAGACCGTAGAGCTCCCCGAGATCCTCGATGCGGATCTCCTCATCCCTGAGAGCCCTCTTGAGCGCTTCCCACGACAGCCAGTACTTCAGGAGGTCGAGAGCCTTCATGATCAGGTACCCGCCGTTGGCTTTGTGGAGCACCCCGGGCTTCACCATGGTGAAATCCGTCACCAGGGCCCCAAACCAGACCTGCCGCTCAATGGTCCCGAAAAGGTTGGGATAGATGGGATTGGATTCGATGAGCACAGGGGCGCCCTGGGTCTCGGAGTTGTCTATCAGCACATTGACCATGTATTTCCTGAAAATGCCGTCCTTTTGGGGCGGTTGGAACTGGGGGACCTGAGGCGGCTGGGCTTCCTCCTTCTTCCGAAACTCCGCGATGTTTTCCAGGACGTCGGTCTGGACCGCTCTCATGTACTCCAGAACCTCGGGTTCTTCCTTGAACTTCTCGAGATAGGGCTCCAGAAGTTGACCGACTACGGACAGGGCCAAGGCGTTCTCGAGTTGGCGGTGCTCCTCTTTGAATCGCGCCTCCGCCTCCCGGATCTTCCTGACCCCCTCCTTCATTCTGTCCTGGAGTCGATCACTTTTTTCCCTGAGCTCGCGTTTTTCTTCATCGCTCAGCTCACCCAGTTTTTCCTGCCCCATGGGGATGCCCTCTTTGGTCGCAGGGATGATCATCATCCCCATCTGGGAAACCTGAAGAAGGAACCCTTCCTCCTTGGCCAACTGGGAAAGCTCCTCAATGACCTCTCGACGGTTTTTTTCAAAAGCCTTGTGAACCTCCGCCTCTTTCGCACCGTACTCGTCGCTTTCAAAAACCTCGGAGATCTTCTTCTGCACAGCCTCGATCAGTTCCTGCATGTCCTTCTTGAGCTCACGGCCCCGGCCCGCGGACAACCGGATGCTCTTGGGCTTGTCCGGTTCCTTGAAGTTGTGGACGTAGCACCAGTCCGGCGGAGTAGGCTCTTTCTTGGCCTGCTCTTCGATGTAGGTCCTTGCAGCGTAGGTGAGACCCGCCTTGGAAGGTCCGGCGATGAAAATGTGGTACCCCCCTCGCTTCATTCCCATGCCGAACTTGATGGCATCGCTGGCCCTTTCCTGACCGAGGATCTTTTCTTCAGGCTTCTCCAGCAAGCCCGTATGCTCAAAAGGCAGAGTGTCCGCGTCGACGTAACCCCTCAACTCGCTGAATGGAAGTTCCATTGCTGCTTTGGCCATACCCTTCTCCCGGTCCCTGTCCTCCTCGGCACAGGATCGAGTTCCGACCCTGGGCCACACAAAGGAGAAATGATCTTTGTAAGCGCCCTAATGTAATCACCAATTTCCCCTTTTCAACTTGCTCCAATCTGTCTTATAAGCCGTTCCGGCACCTTTAACTTGTTTTGCAATACCGCCAGAGGTGCACTATGATGGGGAACTGTGATAGATTCGCAAAAAACCGGTAAATACCGGTCGACGTCATTCCGGCGAGAGCCGGAATCCGGTTTTCTCTCAGTCTTGCAACAGGCTGGAACCCGTTTTTCAACGGGGTGACGGCTCCCCGGCAAAGGGCGACAGGGGTCTCGCTTTGGGTTTTCCGACCTTCCGAAGCATGCCTTTCTGTTGTCTTGCTATGTGCCGGGTCTTTTGGAGAACTCGCGATGATTTTTTCCACCAGGTTGAGAAACCTCAAACCCTATGTGGCCGGTGAGCAGCCTCAGGACAGAAAATACCTGAAGCTCAACACCAATGAAAACCCCTACCCTCCTTCACCACGGGTGAAGGCGTTTCTTGAAACCCTCGACCCTGACCGGTTGAGGCTCTACCCCGACCCTGCGGCGAGCCGGCTTCGCGAAAAAATCGCGGAAAGGTATGGGTTGAGCAGGGATCAGGTCTTTGTGAGCAACGGGTCGGATGAAGCCCTGTCCTTTTGTTTCTATGCCTTCTTCGACAGCCGGTACGGAAAGCTTCTTTTTCCCGACGTGTCCTACAGCTTCTACCCGGTCTACTGCGACTTCTATGGGATCGAATATGAAAAGATCCCTCTCGGCGAAAACCTGGAGATTTCCGTCGAAGATTTCGTGAAGAGAGAAAAGTCCTGCGGGCTCGTGCTTGCCAATCCCAACGCTCCGACCGGCACCTATCTGCCTCTCCAAAGCATCCGAGATCTTCTTGAGAACACCGCTCCGGAAAATGCGGTTCTCCTTGACGAAGCCTACATCGACTTCGGCGGCGAGAGCGCCGTCTCTCTCCTCAGGCACCACAAGAATCTCTTGATCGTGAGGACCTTTTCCAAAAGCATGTCCCTTGCAGGAGTGAGGCTGGGTTTTGTCATGGCCGGCAAAGACCTGATCGAGGCCCTCGTCACGGTGAAGGACTCTTTCAACTCCTACCCGGTCAACTCCCTCACGCAAGGAATCGGCGAGATTGCCCTCTCCGACGAGTCCTACTATCGATCGATCAACGACCGGATCGTCGCGACGAGAGAAAGCTTTTCTACTGACCTCGGGAAACTCGGTTGGACCGTTCTTCCCTCCAGGGCCAACTTTGTGTTTGCCCGCAAGGAGGGGGTTCCCGGAAAGGAAATCTACCGGCACCTCAAGGAAAGAGGGATTCTCGTGCGCCACTTCGACACGGAGAGGATTCGCGACTTTGTGCGGATCACCATCGGGACCAAAGAAGACATGGAGCGTCTGCTCCATGAGATCCGATCGAACCTCTGAATGGAGACACGGATGAACACGGATGGACAGAGCCGTACTGATCCTCCGGGAAGGAGCAACGAATGAAAGTCCTTGCCTTGAATTCAAGCCCCAGAGGAGAGGGGCAGAGCAAAACAGAACTCATGCTCACCTATCTCGTGAAAGGAATGCGCGAGGCAGGCGCTGAAGTGGAAGTTGTGGAACTGCGGAAGAAGAGCATAAAGAACTGCATCGGGTGCTTCACCTGCTGGAGCAAAACCCCGGGGGTCTGCATCCACAAAGACGACATGACCCGCGAGCTGTTTCCCAAATGGAAAGAGGCGAATGTGGTGATCTACGCGACGCCCCTCTATCACTTCACTTTGAACGCCACCCTGAAGGCTTTCGTCGAGAGGACCCTTCCCTTCCTGGAGCCCTACCTTGAGGATCGAGACGGGGAGACTCGCCATCCGGTACGGTTCAAGCACCCCAAAGTGGTCTTTCTGTCCGTCGCAGGATTTCCTGAGATCTCCGTCTTTGACCAGCTCTCGTCGTGGGCGAATTTTGTTTTCGGCCGCCACGGAAATCTCCTCGCCGAGATCTATCGCTCCATGGCTGAAAGCATGGGCACTCCCTACTTGAAGAAGGAAA
>JALOPA010000004.1 GCA_025454125.1 Thermodesulfobacteriota bacterium | reverse complement strand
GTTCAGTGGCTGGCCCTCTACCAGCTCTCGCGCCAGGAGTTCTCCACCATTGTCAACACCATGCTCCAGGTTTTCGACTCCGTCACGCTGTGGCGGAATTCTTTTCTCACCGACCGTCCGACCATGGCCCTCGTCGGCCACGCCGGCCCATCGCCCCTGAAGCCGGCCGCCTTGACCCAGGCCTTTCGGCGCATGAACCCGAACGGGCCGGCGCTCGGTGAGCCTCTTATCAGAGCCAACGCGCTTATGCTCTATGGCGGCAACCTCCGGCAGGCGGCCGGGCTTTTCAGGGCCTTCCCCGTAAACACCGACGATCGTCCTGCCATCGAGTTCTCTTCACCCCAGAGCTATCAGAGCCGTGTGGCCGGCATTGAAAGGGCCCTGGTTGGAGAGCAGCTTTTGCGGCTTCTGGAGGATATCATGAAGGAAGCGCCCCTCGACCAGGACCCTTACCTGGCCGAATTCGAGCCGGAAGCAAGGGCATACGTTTCGGCCGGCGCCGATCTCATCGCCATGAGCGCGCTTCGCCAGTCAGACCCCACCAGGGCTGAAGAGCGCAGGGTCTCCGCCATCGAAAAACTGCCTCCTGAATTCGGCGAAATGGTTAGAGCACCGGCTCAGAGTCGGTGAGGAAAGGCGTGGCGTCAGCCGGTTGGGAGGGCATACCTCAGGGGCATGCTTACGCGGAGAGCGTTTCGCAGATGGAGGTGCCGGTGGGTACGTTCAGGGGCAAATCATCGTAAGCCCGATTGCTCAGTCAGCTTGCGACCTGCTTGTACTGGATCTCCCCTTCGTAGGTGTCCATGAATCCCCTTTTCTGGATGGTGATCTTCGGGCTTTTTGATCCGAAGAACTCCGTCAGGAATTTGTACGCCTTCTTGTGATCCATTTTGCCGCAGGTCTCGAACGTGATGGCTGCGAAGTTGTATTCAGGCCAGGTGTGAACCGCCAGGTGGGACTCCGCAATGGTCACGGTCCCGCTCACACCCCAGGGCTCAAAAGTATGAAAGGACACCGCGACTACCTCGGCTCCCATGAGCCCTGCAGCCGTCAGCATCCCCTCTTTGATCACCTCGGAATCGAGGAGCTTCTCGTGTTCGCACTCATAGAGATCTATGAGCACAAGGTCAAGTAAGGAACGCAAGGCCCTCACCCCCTTTCTTTCAAATAATCAGCAGAAAGTCTCAACCCCTTTCTTGCCGATCCGCCTTCGGCGGATCGCCCCGTAGGGAGATTTGTTAGTCCCTCTTATAGGGATTTGGAACGCGTATGTCAAACTTTTTTCTGTTCTCTCAACCAAATATCCTCACGTTGTAGCGCTCTAGCAGGTTGCTGAAAAACACCTGCTACGCAGGCTGCTCAAAAACGTCCAGATGCAAGGCACCCGACAATCTTTATCCGCCTCCGGCGGACCGAGGAATGAGACGTACATTCCAGTACGTCGCAGTGACGAGGGATGAGGCTTGCCAGCCTCTGGCCGGGTAACGCAGCAGATGGGCGTTTTTCAGCAGCCTGCTAGACTGTCACCTCACGTTGTGAACAGCCCCTGGATCTTTCTCCCGTAGGGGGCTTTCAGAATCCCTTTTTCTGTGATGATCCCCGTCACGTACCTGGCAGGCGTCACGTCAAAGGCCGGGTTATAGGCCTTGACCCCGCGAGGCCCTACCGGGATCTTCCGAAAGTGGGAGACCTCCGAAGGGTCCCTTTCCTCCACCGGTATCCTGTCTCCCGACTGGATTCTCAGATCAATGGTGGAAAGGGGAGCGGCCACATAAAAAGGGATCTTGTTCTCCTTGGCGAGAACAGCCACCTGATAGGTGCCGATCTTGTTTGCCACGTCTCCATTGGCCGCAATCCGGTCCGCACCGGTGATCACGAGGTCCACTTTGCCTCGGCGCATCAAGGAGCCTGCCGCATTGTCGGCAATCACGGTCACAGGGATCCCGTCCTCCATGAGCTCGAAGGCCGTGAGCCGAAGACCTTGCAGCCACGGCCTTGTTTCATCGGCGATGACTTCGATTCGCTTTCCTGCTTCGTGGGCCGCCCGGATGACCCCCAGGGCTGTCCCGTAGCCTCCCGTGGCCAGGGAGCCTGCATTGCAGTGAGTCAGAATCACCGCTTTTCGGGGAACGATCTTGTTGCCGTGCTCTCCGATCTTCCGGTTGATCTCTATGTCTTCCGCAAGGATCTTCTCCGACTCTTCCCTGAGGGCGATCCGGATTTCCTCCGGATCCGTGCCCGCCATCTGTTGCACCAAGAGGAGCATGCGTTCCACGGCCCACCGCAGATTCACGGCCGTGGGCCTGGCTTTCACCATCCGGTCCGCCATCATTCTGAATCGACGCTCAAAGGCATTGTAGGTGTCCGCCCGGATGGCTTCCGAACCCAGCGAAAGCCCCATGGCTGCGGCCACGCCAATGGCGGGCGCTCCCCGGATCACCATTTCCCGGATGGCCTTGATCACCTCCTGATCATTCTTGCATCGGACCCACTCGACCTTGGCCGGGAGCCGTCTCTGGTCGATCATGCGGATGGTTTTGCCCTTCCATTCAATGGTTGGCAACATGGAGTCCCTCTTCTATGTCAAAAAGGATTTTTCTCTTCTTCAAACATTGATGGCTTCGTAAGAAGTCCGAAAACGCTTTTTTCTGTCATTCCCGCGGAGGCGGGAATCCAGTCTTTAAAAACGTTGCTGGACTCCCGCCTTCGCGGGAGTGACGCCCCGAGTACTCATGGACGCTCGATTGCGTTCGCCCTGAGGTATCGAAGGGTGAACGCAATTTCTGCGAGGGCACCAATGGTGATTCCGTCGGCAAAATGGTACACGGCGCAAGGTACAAGGTCCACGGTGAAAATCTCCGGGGCCCGCGCCGTGCGCCGTGCACTTTTCTTCTCTTATTTTTTCCCTTGCACCGTCTTTTCTTCTGTCTTTCTCCGTGAACCGTGCACCTTCTTCTTGTTCTTCCCCGTGCACCCTGTACCGTGCACCTTGCACTTTCTTATCCTATCTTCATCCTCCATCCATAGGGATCTTTCTTTTCTGCGTACTGGATGGCCACGATTTCATTGTAAAGCTTCTGGGAGAGGGCGCCCATCTTCCCTCCTGCCACGACATAGTCCTTTCCCTTGTAGGTGATCTGGCCCACGGGCGAAATGACGGCAGCGGTTCCTGTTCCGAAGGCCTCTTTGAGTCTTCCATTTTTCGCTGCGGCGATCACTTCATCAATGGCCAGAAAACGCTCCGACATCTTCATGCCCCAGTCCTTCACCATGTGAATCACCGATGCGCGGGTCACACCGGGGAGGATGCTGCCGCCGAGAGGCGCGGTGATGACTTCATCGTCGATGACGAAGAACATGTTCATGGTCCCCACCTCTTCCACGAACTTCCTCTGGGCCGCATCCAGCCACAGCACCTGGGTGAAACCCTTCTTCTTGGCTTCCTCTGCCGCCAGAAGGCTGGCCGCGTAATTGGCGACAGTCTTGGCCTCACCCAATCCGCCCACTGCGGCTCTCACATACTTGTCTTCCACCCAGATCTTTACCGGGTTGAGGCCCTCTTTGTAATAGGCCCCCACAGGTCCGATGATGATGTAGAAGAGGTACGCCTTGGCAGGCCGAACTCCCAGGTGAGGCTCTGTGGCGATCATCGTGGGCCGGATGTAAAGCGACGTTCCCGGGCTTCGAGGGATCCAGTCTTTGTCCAGGAGGACGAGCTTTTTCAGGGCCTCCATCGTGAAATCCACATCCACCTCGGGCATGCAAACGCGAACCGCGGAGCGATTGAGCCGCACGAAATTGTCTCTCGCCCTGAAAAGGTAAACGCCGTCGTCCTTTCCCCGGTAAGCCTTCAATCCCTCAAAGACCTCCTGGCCGTAGTGAAGAACCATGGCTGCCGGATCAAGGGCAAGGCTGTGGTAGGGCTCGATGCGGGGGTTGACCCACCCCTTGCCTTCCTGAAAATCCATGAGGAACATGTGATCCGTCACAATGTCCCCGAACCCCAGATTCGATTCATCGGTCGGCTTTTTCTTCATCTGCTCCGGCCCGGCAGATAGGATCTTGATTTCCATGATTCCTCTTCCTCCCTGTTTACGGCAAGTGATCGAAGTTTTCAGTAGCGTTCAAGAGTGCTTGCATGGGACCGGCTGATCTGGACAGGTGGCACGGGCAAACACTCCGCCGGAGGCGGATAAAAGTTTGTCCGTGCCACCAGAGTCACCCCGGAAAAGGCCTCAGTCCTGCCCAAGGTCCTGCTTCAGTTGTGACATCTTCAGTCACGCCCATGTAAGCCCTTTTGAACCTTAGCGTTTTTTTTAGCACACCGGCAGTCATGAGACAACGAAATTTTGTCTCCTCCCGCCTTGTCCCTTGTCCGCTTTCCCGAGCTCTCACCCCTTGACAAGATTCGGCAGCCACAGGACGAGCTCCGGCCAGACAATGATCATAGCCATGACGAAGATTTCGATCAGGATGAAAGGTGCGGCAGCGTAGCAGATCTCCTTGATGGACAAGTCAGGGGCCACCCCCTTCATGACAAACAACAGCATGCCGAAAGGAGGGGTGATGAAGCCGGTTTCAAAGTTAACGAGCATGAGGACCCCGAACCACACGGGATCAAAACCCAGCATCTTCACGATGGGCATGAAGATGGGCATGCAGATCATCATGATGGAAATGGTTTCCATGAAGGTTCCCATCACGAACACGACGAGCTGCATCCCGATCAGGACGATCAGCGGCGCCACGTTCAGGTTTTCCACAACGCCCAGAAGCCCCCGGGTGGCGCCCGTGAACGCCAGCAGGCTGCTGAAGGTGTTGGAGCCGGCAATGATCATGAAGACCATGATCGAAATGTCCAGGGTCCCGACGAGGGAGGCCTTGATCATTTTCCAGTTCAGTCGCCCGTAAACCGCCGTGACCAGGATCGTTGCGAGAGCTCCGGTGGAAGCGGCCTCCGTGGGCGTCGCGATTCCGAGAAGCATGAGCCCCAGAACCATAAAGATGATGAACCCCAGAGGGAGCACATACTTGATCGTTCCTATGACTTTTTGGAGAAAGCTCGTCCGCTCCACCTCGTAGCCGGGGGCAACGCTAGGGTCCAGCCAGCATCGCACGATCACGTAGGCGGCGGTCAAAGCGCCCAGGAGCAGCCCCGGAATGACCCCACCGACCAGAATCTTACTTACGGAGATGTGTCCGATGCTCGCCAGCACGACAGCGAGCGAAGAGGGCGGTATGAGCATGGCCAGGCCCCCGACCCCGATGATAGGGCCTACGGACATGGACGACTTGTACCCCCTCCGACGCATTTCCGGGAGGAGCACGGTTCCCAGCATGGCCGTGTTGGCCAGGGTGGATCCGCTCAGGGCGGCAAAGAGCACTCCCGTGCCTGCGGCCAGCAGGCTCAAACGGCCTGGGATACGGCCCAGCCATTTGTCGACCACATCGATCGTGTTGTTGGCGATGCCCGAGTGAAACATCAGCTCACCCATGAGGATGAACAGGGGGATGGGGGTCAGGGCGAACGTGGAGAGGGAGGAAAAGATCTGGAGCGTCATTTGCTGGAGCCCCATGGGCCCCATGAAGACGAGGATTCCCACGAGGTTGATCAGGAGGAAGCCGAAGGCGATGGGAAAGCCCGAGGCCAGCACGATGAGCAGCCCGAGGATGAACAGACTGAGAACGCCCCACCATTCCATGATCAGCCCTTCCTCCCTTCGGCAGTCGCTTCCGGCGATCCGATCGTCGAATCAGACGCAGGCTCCTGCCGCTCGGCCCTTTGCGCATCAGACTTTTTTCTACCCAAAGAGGCCGTCAGGTTTCGCAGAAACTGAGCGGTGAGGACAAGGAACCCGGCAGGAATGACGAGGAGGATGAGAGACTTCGGCATGTCCACAGCCTGGACATCCGTGACCCCGCGTTGAAAGAAATTCAGGGTCATGAGAGCACTGTACCAGCAGAGGACCCCGCACAAAACCATCCCCACCAGGCTGTGGGCAACCTCCGCGATTCTTTTGCTCTCAGGCCCCAGACGGGAGGTGAGGATATCCACAGCCACGTGCTTTCGCCTGCTGAGCGCCCACGCCGATCCCAGGAACGTCATCCAGAGCAGCGAGTATTCGTTGAACTGGATCGTCCAGACCGGGCTTGGCAGGTTCAGGGCGCGCGTGAATATTCCGTAGCTGATGGAGAAGGTGATGAAGAGGAGGAAGAGGCCTGCCAGCACGGCCATCCCCGTCAATATCCTGTCCAGAAACCTGCTCAGCAAGAGTCCTCCTCCTCTTGTATGAAACTTGGAGCCTCTTGAGTGTCACAAGGCTCTTGATCTGTCATTCCCGCGGAGGCGGGAATCCAGCCTTTCCTCAGTGCTCTGGACTCCCGCTCCCCGCCTGCGCGGGGACAGGCTTCATTCGCGGGAGTGACGACCTCGGGGGCTTCTTTCGAAGCCATCCGTTTCTTATTCGATCAAACTGGCCGCCTCAGCGGCCAGCGGCTAGGCTGGCTTGGACCTTCGATCTAAAACCGATAGCCTACTTGGTCACCATCTCCTTCAGCTTGGGGCCGTTTACGGGCGACTTTTCCAGAATGACATCCCACAGGGCCGAGTAGGCCGCATCGACCAGTTTCTTCGCCTCATCAGGCGGAAGCTGGACATACGGCACCCCCATCTTATCGAGAGCCTCCTTTTCATTCTTGATCAAATCAAGAGCGCGCTGCTTGGCAAAGCGCGCTGCCTCGTCTTCCGCCTCGATCAGAAGCTTCTGGAGGTCCGCGGGAATCTCATCCCACTTTTTCTTGTTCATGACCACCACGTTGGCGCCGTTGTAAACGCCCGGTTGAACGACACACTTCGTGACCTTTTCCCATCCCCAATCCTTGATCAGGCCTGCAGGCCACGTATAGCCGTCCACCACACCTCGTTCCAGGGCGGTGTAGACCTCCGGAGGGGCAATAACGACCGGATTGGCCCCGATTTTCTTCAGAAAGCCGACGAGGGTCGGGCTGCACCGGATCTTCAGTCCCTTCAGGTCGTCGAGGCCCTTCACGGGCTTCGTGAGGTAGATCGTGAAAGGAAGGTTGTGACCCAGCCGTCCAAGATAGACGCAGCCGACCTTCTCCTGGTGGATCTTGTCCAGGAAGGCGTTCACGCCCTTGGCACGCTCTTCCCACCCGTCGAGCATGGACACGCTCAGAGCATTGACCTCCGGTACCGCCGACACATAGTATCCGTCCGTCGTGAAGACCATGTCCACCACGCCCATCCGGGCGGCTTCCACCTGCTCCTGATTGGGGATGACTTCAGGTCCGCCGGCATACTGGATCTCGAGCTGGCCGGGGTATTTCTGCGCCACCCGCTCCTTGACGATGTCCTGAAATTTCATGAAGTTCCCGACTTCCCAAACAGACTTGGGCCACGCCGTGACCGCCTTGATCGTGATGGTCTTTGCCTCGGCCATGGAGGCCAGCGACAAAACGATCGCTCCAACCAAAAGCACTCTAAAGACTCGTCCCATAGGATTTTCCTCTCTTTCCCTGAATTAAGTTACGTCTCTCCCACTGGAGATCTCTTCTGACCCCCTGTTCCCCAGGTGCAGGTGCCCCAGGGGCAAATCGCTACATCACATCCTTGTCGCTCTCTTCGATCGCCCTGTCGATCTCGGCCCGCAACTGCGGGGGAAGCCCGGGGATGTCCACATTCAGAAAACCGCGGACGATGGTGGAGGTGGCCTCTTCCTCGCTCAGCCCCCGGGACATGAGATAGGAAATCTCCTCCTGGGCGATCTTTCCAACCGCCGCCTCGTGGGACATTTCAACCCCGTCCACATGGCCTTCCAGCTCCGGGATTGCGTGGATCAGCCCGCCCTTCAACAGCAGCCCCTTGCACTCCAGGTGAGCCTTGATGTCGGCGACCTCTCCGATGAGATGCCCCCGCGCGATAATCCTCCCGCCGTTGCTGATGGTGCGCGCCACGATCTCCGCCTTGTTCCCGGGGTTCTTCAGAAAGATCCTGCCTCCCAGGTCATGCTCGCATCCCGGGCTTCCCACGATAATGCTGTAAAAGCGCGCCACCGCATCTCTTCCGATCAGGTGCGTGGTCGGGTACATCTGCAGGGACTTCGTCGGCTTCATGCAGATGTAGTTGTTGAGGAACAGCCCGCCTTCTTCCACCTGAGCGACGGACCGGGGCCGGACCACCATGTCTTCAGCCCAATTGTGAATCATGGTGAAGCTGAGCTTGGCGTTCTTCTTGATGAAAAACTCGGAGATCCCCACGTGTATCCCTTTTTTCATGTGAGGGGACGTGGAACAGCCCGTGATGATGTGGAGCTCCGAGCCTTCCTCTGCGATGATAATATTGTGCACGTTCTGCTGGAGCCCTTCCTTGTCCAAATAGAGGCAAGCCTGTACCGGGTAGATCGATTTGCTCCCCGGCAGGGCGCGGATCATGTATCCGTCATGAAGTCCCAGTTCCGCGGCAGCGGTGAACTTGTCTGCATCGACAGCGGCAAGCTTCCAGTAGTAATCCTTGATCCACTCCTGCTCCAGGGCCTTGCGGATGGGCATCACTTCAATGCCCTGCTGCTGACTGTGGCAGTGAATCACCGACGTGTCTTTCTGAAAAAAAGTGCCGCTCCGGTCCTTCTGGGTCACGTCCAGTCCGGCCATGATAAGCCGTTTCTGCTCTTCAGGCGGAAGCTCGCACATGTCCTCGTCCGCCAGGTACGTGTGGGGCACCGGCGCCGGATCAAATTGGTTCAAATCCACATCAGGCCCGAAAGCCGCTTTCTTGTCGATGGCTCTTGCCGCTCTCTGTCTCAGATCGTCTACGCCATGCATCGCACACACTCCTCATATCCATTCTGGCCGATGCAGCTCAAAATCTCTCTCGGGTTGCTGATGCAGCTCAGCCTCCCCCCATAGAGCACCTGGCCCTTGTCCGCCGCCACATAGTCCAGAATATATCCGGTATGGGTGATGATGAGCCCCATCTTTCTCCGCTCTCTCTTCTTCTGCATCTTTGGCTTTTCATCGCCTTCAGGATCAAAGTCTTTCTCAAGAAGCTTGGCAATGGTCTTGCCCACGAGGTGAATGTTCTCCATGTCCACCCCTGATTCCGGTTCATCGAAAAGCATGAGATCCGGCTTTTGGGCCATGAGCTGCAGAAGCTCCGATCTCTTGATCTCCCCGCCCGAGAAGCCTGCATTCACATCCCGGTCCAGGAACTCCGAGAAGTTCACTCGACCGGCCAGTTTTTCAGCGTCGGCCTCGCCTTTGCCGCAGATCTTGACCATCTGCCGGGTTTTCAGGCCGTGGATGGTCGGCGGCCGCTGGTAGGACATGCCGATGCCCAGCTTGGCCCGTTCATTGATGGGCATGTACGTGATGTCCGCTCCTTTGAAGGTCATTTTCCCGGCCACCACCTTGTACTGGGGATACCCCATGATGGTCATGAGAAGGGATGTCTTTCCCGACCCATTGGGCCCGAAGAGGATGTGGGTCTCGCCTGGCTTGATCTCCAGGTCGATGTGATCGAGCAGAATCTTGTCCCCGAGCTCCACTTTCAAATTTTCAATAAGCAGCATGTCAAAACTCCTTTCCCGCAAAACCAAGAAGGGACACCACGGAAGCGCGAAAGGAGGAAAGACACGAAGAGTTTTTTCATCTTTTTCTTCTGCGCTTCAGTTTTGCTCATTTTGAACCCTAGATATTTCTTCTTCGTGCCTTCTCATTTTCGTGCTTTCGTGTTTGGTTTTTCTTTTGTTCTGTTTTCCCGACTTTAGGCACTTTAGTTCACTTTAGGCATTTTAGGCACTTCTTCTCGCTTTCCTTTTTTCGTGCTTTCGTGGTTGGGTTTTCTTTTGGTTTTGGCCTTTCAACTTTAGGGATTCTGTTTCGGTCTTCGGTGACGAGTCCGCTACGCTCACAAGTAACGAGAAACAAGTTATTCTTTCTTGTCACTCGTCACCTGTCACTCGTCACTATTTCAGGTACGGCCCCCACTGCTTTGCCGTGTCCCGGATGTAGCCGGGCTTCACACCCTTGACCACCCTGTTGTGCCCGGGCAGGAGAATATCGACTTCCAATTCCGCAAGCCGCGCCAGAGACTTCGCCAACACGCCGCCGTCTGCTCCGTGAAGGTCAAATCGGCCGATCGCATAATCCGCGTAGACCACGTCCCCTGGAATAAGCACCTTCTGGCTCCGCCCATACAGTGCGACACTCCCCGCAGAATGTCCGGGGATATGGAGGACCTCCCAGGACAGACCGCCCATGTCGAGTTTGTCCCCCTCCTTGAGTTTCCTGTCCACCTTGAACTTGAAGTCTCCGGACTTGAGACCGTACTGGCTCTGGCACATGCTGCGAAACATTTCCATGCCGTAGACGCCTCTTTCGTCCCCCTTCTCTATGGGATCGGCCTCGTCCTCGTGAATCCACAGCTCGGCATGAGGGATCTGCGCCCTGATCTCCTTGAGGCACCCGATGTGATCGAGATGGGTGTGGGTCATGATGATTCTCTTGATGTCCGCGAGCTTGATCCCGAGCTTCTGGATGGCCTGGATCTTGTAGCCGCCTTTGCCCATGAGCCCTGCATCGACAATCGATACATCCTGGGAGGAAGGCAGCCCGAGCACGTACACATGAGCGTCCGGGATCATTTCATCCTGCCCCGGGATAAAGTAAACTCCTTTGGTGATTTCCGGCATAGTTTTTTCCTTTCCGACGGTGTTCAAGTTAGACGGCTCAGGAAGAAGTCGTCACTCCGGTGAACCCGCCCGAGGCGGACAAGAACCGGAGTCCAGATAGCCTTTATCCCCAATAGACGGATGGATTCCGGCTTGCGCCGGAATGACGGGAAACGTGCTCTTGAGACTTCTTACAAGGCCATCGGATTATAGATTTTAAAACATAGACGATCCGGTTTTCATATTCAAGAGGATACATTCCACAAGCAATTCTTTTGATTTTCTGCCTTTCTTGTGTTCCCCTTAATTTGATATGAAGAAACTGAGTGTTTTGAACTTCGGCCCCCTCACCCTGCCCCTGGTCGCCTTCGGCGCCGCCGGAGGCGGGTAAACCTCTCCCGCAACTTGGGGGCTGTGTCGCAATCATGCGGGGCATGTTTTTTGTCATTTCGACCGAAGGGAGAAATCTTAGATTCAGGCTTCTCGTAGAATCAGGATTTCTCGAAATGACATGGCGACACCGTCTCCTGTGGGAAAGGGTGAAGGGATTTGGAAAGGAGGATCTCCCATGGACAAAGAGCAGGTTTCCAAGTTGATCCAGAAAAGATTGGGGCTGCAAGACAAGGAGTTCCAGCCCATCAAGGACAGCCCTAAATTTCAGCGTCTCTTCGAGAACCTTGCTACCGGCTCAAGGTACAACCTGGTTGCGGAGGTCGTGGACTCCAAAGGCTGCCACTCGGGCCATGTGAAGGGCCAGAAAATCGTCTTCGACTCCAGCGGCAACCTCCTGACCCGTGAAGCGCCTGAACGGGTGTGCGCCTTTTTAATGCCCAACCTGACCGTGATGATCAATCTTTTTTTTGAAAACATTCTGAACGGCAGGGACCCGAACGAGGTGATGTTCAGCCGGACCGGGTGCTATGACGTGGGGCCGGCGTGCGGGGGATGGGGCCGCGTGATCGTCGAGATGCATGCGGAACCCAAACCCTGAGAAAGACCATTGACAACTGTCAGGTTTGTCATAATTTTGTCTCAGAATTTGTGGGGAGTAGGACATGCCACAAATAATTCCGTTATCCGATCTTCGAAATCGGGCGAATGAGATTTCCGACCTGTGTCACAGCGAGGACGAGCCTGTCTTCATCACCAAGAACGGCTAAGGGGATTTGGTTGTGATGAGTCAGGTCCATTATGAAAGGCTTCAGAGTCTTGTTGAACTCTATCAAAACCTTGCGGAGTCAGAAGCTCTGGATGCCTCGGGTGAGACTGGAATCACGCATCAGGCGATGATGCGTCGCCTCAGGAAAGGGGCGCAGTGAACCCTGTTTTGTCAGTAATCATATCGATGGACAGATAGCTGAGGAGTTACATAAGTCATGGAATGTGAAGTGGAAAGCGAAGGCATGCATTACGAAGGGATGTGTATCCGCCCGCCCAGCGAGGCTTACAGCATCTTGCTTCAGGTGACACTGGGTTGCTCCCACAACAAGTGCGCCTTCTGCGGAACCTACAAGGACAAGCGATTCGCCATCAAGGATGACAAGATCATTCTAGGGGACATTCTTTTCGCCTCCAAGTACATGAAGCGCCAGGACAAAGTTTTCCTCATGGACGGCGACGCTCTGATCATTCCCCAGAAGCGGCTCATGTGGATCCTGGACAGGATCAGGGAGCACCTTCCCTGGGTCAAACGCGTCGGAGCCTATGCCAACACCAAGAGCATGAAAATGAAGACCCTGGAGGAACTGGTCGAGCTGCGCAAGAACGGGCTCGGCATTCTCTACTACGGTGTGGAGACCGGCGATGATGAGCTCCGGAAGAAGATCACCAAGGGGTCGGACGCCAAAACCTGCATTGAAATGGGGCGGAAAGTCATTGAAGCGGGATTCAAGCTCTCGGTGACCGTGCTTCTGGGGATTGCGGGCAGAGCGGGTTCTTTGAAACACGCCAAGGCAACCGGGGAGCTTCTGAGCGCCATGGACCCCCACTTTATCGGGGCCCTCACGGTCATGCTCATTCCCGGCACCCCTCTCTATGAGGATTTCGTCAACAAGAAGTTCGAACTTCCGGACGAGAGGGAACTGCTGATCGAGCTGAGGGAGATGATTCGCCACACCAACCTGAGCCGCGGACTTTTCTACTCCAACCACGCCTCCAACTACCTGCCGGTCAAGGCCAGGCTTCCCAACGGAAAGCAGGAAGCCATCGCACTGATCGATCGGGCCCTCAAGGGGGAAATCGGTCTAAGGCCCGAATGGATGCGAGCGCTCTAGCAGGATGCTGAAAACCGCCCATCTGCGGCGTTACCCTCATTCCTCATCGTTGCGGCGTACTGCTATGTACGCCTCGCTCTTCGGAATTTCGGGTGCCTTGCATCTGGACGTTTTTGAGCATCCTGCAAAGCAGGTGTTTTTCAGCAACCTGCTGGCAGGCTCGGCCGTCCGTTCCTAATTCTTTTTCAGGACCTCCATCAACATCTTTTCGAGTCTCTCCTCGGAGCTCTCGTTTGCATACTTGGCTCTCTCCACGTCCGGGAAAAGACTGTAGAGACCTTTGATGATCACTTCCGCATGGGGAGGACAGCCGGGCAGGTACCTTCCCATCTCAGCGTGATGCTGCTGGCAGACGCCCATGAAGATGTTCGTTTCCTCGGGGTTCGGGTTTGCCGCCGTGTCCGGCCCCAAGAAGACGTTCACCTTTTTCTCGAAGGGCCGATCGAGCAGAGAACTCTCCGGGTTTTTCGGATCCGGCCGTCTGAGCTTGTGAAGAACAAAATGCAGGTAGCCTCTGCAGCCGTTGCACGCGCGGCCGTCATGGACTGCAAGCTTCTGACCGCCCCTCACGTCGATCACCGCCTCTTGGAAGGCGCTCCGCACTTCCTCCACCGAGGCGCCGACCACCTGGATTTTTTCGGCCTCGATGGGCCCCATCCCCTGCATGTAGGCCATCATGACCGGGGGCGAGAGCCTGGGGTCCAGTCCCATGATCCGCATGGTTACGGCGTCCACGGCCACAGGGTTGGTCCCTCCGACCAGCACGTTCATGGGCTTCGAAGTTCCTGTGACCGGTCCGAAGCCTTCCTGGCCTGTGAGCCCGTCCACGATCGAGAGTTTCGTCTTGATCAGATAATGGGTGTTGACCAGGGTTTGCCACAGGCCGAAGAAATGGCTCATGTACTTTTCAAGGGGAGGGATGGCGCCCTGTAGGTTCTTGACGCTCAAAGACGCCAGCGCTGCGAAATGGGTCTTCATGACCGGAAGGTTGATGATCACATCCGCCTGCTCCAGGGTGACGGGGATCTCTCGCGAAATCATTCTTTTCCCATTGGGGACCGTTTTTCTAACCAGGCGGTCTGTGTTGAGGTCCACAAGCGAAACCCTCTTGGGATCGATCTCCGGCAACTTGTCGTATCCGTAATGGGTAAACTGCTTTTCCGTCTGCTCCCGGTTGATGGACGAGCCTTCGGCCACCGTGACCTTGCCTGCCACTGGAAGCAGCAGCTCTATCAAGGCCCTGACGAGCCTCACGTCCGTCACGATGCCGCCGTAGTAGACCCCGTCCCTCAGGCCGTGCTCCGCCACGATATTGGGCTTGATGACCACGCTCTGGCCTTTTTTCACGAATGGGTCCATTCCACCAAGGGAATTGAAAAGATTCATGAGCGAGGCCCTGAGTTCCTCTCCGGTTTGCGTGGCCGGGACCTTCTCCACGGCCACCTTCTCCACGTGGGGATAGGGTTTTGCAGCGGGCTTGCCCTTGATCTTTCGGAGATACACGGCGATGCTCAAGTCCATTTGGATAAAGGACGATCCGTCTTTTTCAAAACGGCGCGTGGGTCGAAAGCCGTAATCGAGCATCCACCGGTATTTCTCTACGTCCTTCGAGAGGATTTCTGCGGAGACGAGGCTCTCCTGTTCAATGAAGGCATCCACGAGCGCCGCTTCAACCCCCTGCCCCGCTGCCGCCTCTTTTCGAAGCAGGATCTCTTCTATGGTGCTGGTGTCCGGCCTGTACACGACC
>JALOPA010000307.1 GCA_025454125.1 Thermodesulfobacteriota bacterium | reverse complement strand
GAACATCCCGATCATGACCACGTACCACTCAGGGATGCTCTCCAGGATGATGAGCACCCTCTCCCCTTTGCCGACACCCAGGTTCCGCAGCACGTTCACGAACCGGTTCGAGAGGTAGCTCAGCTCGTAAAAGGTCTGGTAGTGGGCGTTCTCGCTGGAGCGGTCCAGAGACACCAGGGCGAGCTTGGTCCGGTCCTGGGCCCACTTGTCGATGACCTCGAATCCGAAATTGTAGTATTCAGGGACTTCCCACTTGAATTCCCTGTAGAGCTTCTCGTAATCGCTCAACCGCCCTTTTTGTTTCTTGTCCATGCAAAGCCCTCCCGTCAGGTTCTTACGCCACCTCTTTTGCCAGACCCTGCGCCCTTTTTCAAGCTCCTTGTTCTCGACGCAGGGACACCAGAAAACCCTTCACCATGCATGGTTTCCCTTACAGGGGATCAAATGCCGAGATCTTGAACGAACCCCGCAAAATATCTGATCTTTACCGTGCTACGGCAGCAGCTCACCCTTTTCCTTCTGTTGGGAAATCCCTTCACATCATGACCGCAACCAATATCCAAACCCTCACAAACTCTCACGATATCATGAGGTTCGCCCCTTTAGAGCCGTTTGGCATTACCCTTGCTGTTGAGAAAATCGTTGTTTCCCTCCCAGACCCGAGCTTCAGACGGGCATGGGATTGCCATGCCCCTTGAGCCAAATCCTGCGTCGGGTCGGCTGCAGGCAAGAGGGGGAACGAGATAGGCTTCAAGGCCCTGAAGAAACGGCGATTCGGTTCTCATCCGACTGTTGTTCTCTTCGTACCGGTACACCTGGAGGAAATCTGGACCCATGTTTCTGCGTGCGTTATCCGGGCTATTCTCTCATGACTTAGCGATCGACCTCGGCACAGCCAACACCCTCGTTTACGTGAAAGGAAAGGGCATTGTCCTTAACGAGCCTTCTGTCGTGGCCATGAAGAAAGACGATCGTGGCACCAGGAAAGTTTTGGCCGTAGGCAAAGAAGCCAAATCCATGCTGGGAAGAACGCCTGGAAACATTGTCGCCATCCGCCCCATGAAGGATGGGGTCATCGCCGATTTTGACATTGCCGAGGCCATGCTCAGGTATTTCATCAGAACGGCTCATGCCGGGCGAAGACTCGCAAGACCTCGCATCATCATCGGGGTCCCGAGTGGAATTACCGAAGTGGAGAAGAAAGCGGTGAAGGAGTCTGCAGAGTCCGCCGGCGCCAGAGAGGTTTTTTTCATCGAGGAGCCCATGGCTGCCGCCATCGGCGCCGGACTCCCTGTCACGGAACCCAAGGGGAGCATGATCGTGGACATCGGCGGCGGTACCACAGAGGTTGCAGTGATCTCGCTTGGCGGGATTGTCTACAGCATTTCGGTCAGAGTGGCCGGGGACAAGATGGACGAGGCCATTGTCGAATACGTCAAGAGAAAATATCGTCTCCTCATTGGGAGCAGTTCAGCCGAGATCATCAAGACGACCATTGGCAATGCCTTTCCCGGGGACGGCTTGGAGAGCGTTGAGGTCAAGGGGAGGGACCTGGCCACCGGCACGCCGAAGGTTTTGGCCATGGACTCTGATGAAGTGAGGGAGGCGATTTCCGAGCAGGTCAACGCCATCATGGGTGCCGTGCGCACGGCGCTGGAGCAGATGCCTCCGGAGTTGTCTGCGGACCTCATTGACTGCGGGCTCATGCTGGCAGGAGGCGGGGCGCTGCTGAAGAATCTGGATCGGATGCTCAGGTCCGAGACCAAGCTCCCCGTCAAGATTGCCGCTGACCCGCTCTCAGCCGTGGCTCTAGGCGCAGGCGAAGCCTTGAGCAATCTGGCCATCCTAAAAAACCTGGAGAAATAGCTCACCCCTTTATCACCCACCGGATCAGGTTCCTGAAAAAGGCTGCATACCAGTTTCCCACTTCTCTTTGACCCGCTCCCTCGGCTCGGACCCGGACACGCGAGTCTCCCCAGTCGACCAGCCCGCCCACCCAGTGGGGTGCAACGTCGCTGGCAAACGCGGCCACGCGGCCCGATCCGTAATGGCCGGTGACCAGGAGCGGATCCGTGTCGGGATATGGACTGAAGACAAGTCTATCCTCTTTTCGCGACACCCCGATTGGACGGACAGTCAAAATGATCTCCGCATCCGATTTGGCTTGAAAACGGTTGAATCCGCCGACGCTGGGCGAGAATTCATCAAAGGGCAAACCCTCCACGATCGCGTGATCCTTCTTTTTTTCAATGACGCAAGGCTGCCAGCTGTTCACCCGATCGTCCTCTCCCTCCATAAGGACCGGGAGCGCCTCTCTCAGCCCTGTTTCGGTGTACTCCCGGTTCATGCCGGTGAAAGACGCCCAACCCCCGATCATGAGAAGTCCCATGCCTTGGCGGACTCTTTCCTTCAGCTTCAGCAACTGATCGGGAGAGAAGTTCCTCGAGGGGTAGTCACTGAGGATGATCCCCTTGTATGGGCGAAGGGGAAGTTCGTCTTCGAATTTCTGGTTGGAAGCAAGATAATCAAAGGGGATCGAGAAGTGGGCCATCACTCCTGCAAGGTAGGATGCTGCTTCGCGCAGGCCTGTGTCGCCGCAGTACAAGATCATTTTGTCCTCCTGCCCGGTGTGCGGTTCCCGCGGGTTGTTGCAAGAACGGTGCACCCTGAAAGCCCGCTCAAGACGTGCCGCCCCGCTCACATCCAGGTGATTTTGGGCGCTTTGCGCTCGGGCAGGCGGCTGTATGTGCGCTTGGGGTAGCCGATCATCATGGGAAAGTGATACGGGTGCCCGTCCGGCAGCCCCACCGACTCTCTGGCCTCCGCAGACCATTGCAGTGCACCTTCCACCACGCCGGCCCAGCAGGTCCCCAGCCCGAGGGTCTGAGCCGCCAGCTCCAGGTAGCAGAGGGCCAGGGACACATCCACCATGCCGGTGGTCGCCTCCTTGGGCGCCGAGGCCACGATCAGAGCCGGGGCGCTCCAGGTGACGGAATTGTATCCCATGTCCCATGCCCTGATCATCATGGGGATGTAAGGCGGCACAGCCTCAGGGGCCTTTTCAACGCGCCGGCGCAACCACTCTACGGTCACTCCCGCGATGTCCCTGATCTTGTCCGCATCGGTGAACACCGTCCACTCCACCAGCTGGCTGTTGCCGCCGGAGGGGGCGTAGCGGGCGATTTCGATGAGTCGCTGAAGCTTCTCCTTTTCCACAGGCCGGTTCTTGAAGAAACGGATGGACCGGCGGGAGCGGAGGAACTGCACGGCCTGTTCCTCGCTGATCGTCAGATCTTTCTTGATCCACGGGCTGTGATCGATGGGCACCTCGGCGTGAGAGAGCGCGCCTTCCGCGCAGACAGCGACACAGTGGCCGCACCTGTTGCAAACGGCTTCCCCGCCCGGAACCATTTCCGGAATCCCGTTTCCGTCCTTCTGCTGGAGGATGACCATGGGGCATTCGCGAACGCAGATGCCGTCCCTCTTGCACTTGGTTTCGTCGATGATCAAAAGTCCCATTTGTTTTTCGATCTCCTTTTGGTGTTCCCCCTTCGCTCAGGTCGAAGTTGGATCGGCGCAAAAGCGCCGCTCAGACGAGGGAGGGTTTCAGGTAAAGCAGCACGACGATGATCAGGAGGGAGGGAATCAGGTTCCCGACTCTCAACCTAGAAAGCCCCATGATGTTGAGCCCGATGCCCATGACGATCAATCCACCCACGGAGGTCAGCTCCCGGATCATGTCAGGACTGAAAACCGCTTGGGCTTTTGCGGCCAGGATCGTGAGGCTTCCCTGATAGACGAGCACCGGAAGGGCCGACCCCACCACCCCTATCCCCATGGTCGCCGCAAAGGGGATCGAAACGATTCCGTCCAACATCGCTTTGGTGACAAGGATGGAGGAATCCCCTTTCAGCCCGTCGGTGATGCTGCCGATGATCGCCATGGAGCCCGTGCAGAACAACAGGCTTGTGCTGATGAAGCCTCTGGCCGTGCTGCCCTCGGCTTTGTGAAACCGTTTTTCCAACCCGCGGCCGAACTTCTCCAGGCGGTCTTCGATGTTGACCCACTCCCCCACCGCAGCCCCGCCGGCCAGGCTGATTACGACAAGGATCAGTTCCTCGCCTTCTAATGCCATCCGGAGCCCTACCAGCAAGGACACGAGGCCCATCACCTGGATCACGGTTTGGGAAACCCGCTCCGGCAAGCGTTTCCGAATGAGCAGGCCCACCATCCCGCCCAAAAGGATCGCACACACATTGATGATTGTACCCATCCGCTCTTCCTGAAAGGCTCCTGCTCGATCCGCATTGAATCGGCAGGAGGTTTTTTTGAGCTTCGACTCTAGAGGATTGGTCCCTGTGGGTCAAGGAGAATGCCGGTT
>JALOPA010000306.1 GCA_025454125.1 Thermodesulfobacteriota bacterium | reverse complement strand
GCGGGCCCCTCGCGCTTTTCTGCATCACAAGGAATGATCCCAGCGCCGAGTTCCGCGTGCAAACGGTATCTGATTTTCGGGAAAGGAGACTTATATGAGCGACACCAGGGAGGACTTGAAAAGGAAACTCTTGGAAATTTATCCCGAAATAAAGACATTCGGTCTCTCGCTATCCCTCGAACTGGACGAAGGAAAAGACGCCTGGGTCGTGAGCTTTGAAAAAGGGGGCCACAGACGCCATGCCTTTCTTGACAGGAAAGATGCTGACTCCTGCATCGGGGGTAATGTCTGCGTCTACCTGGGGATGTTGATCGCCCAGTACATCAAGGACATGGAGCTGCTTGTCCGCAAAAAGCCTTAGACCGTGTGTTGAAAGGGAGTGATCACGCAGGCGGCTCAGGTTCAGAGGCTCCCGGAGCGACACCTGCTTCTTGCAGGGGTCGAGAGCTTCTGAAAGAAATATCCTGCTCGACGCTCAATTCTCCTTGTCCCTCTGCTCTGAGCGCGGCGTAAGAGAGGACTCGTCGATCGGTTTAAAACAGGAAATCAGAACAAGGCTGAAATCCCTGTGATGTCCTGTCCGAGAACAAGGGTGTGGATGCTTTCCGTGCCCTCCAGGGTGCTCATGGCTTCCAGGTCGCAGAGGTGGCGCATGACATGGTGGTCTGCAAGAATGCCCCTTGCGCCCAGCATGTCCCGGCTGAGTCGCGCGATTTTCATGGCCTCCCTGACGTTGTTCAATTTGACCATGGAGACCTGCTGGTGCCTGGCCGTGCCTGCATCCAGCAGACGGCCCAGGTGGTAGGTCAGCAACTGGGCCTTGGTGATCTCCACGAGCATGTTGGCCAATCGCTCCTGGACGAGCTGATAGCCCGCAATGGGTTTCCCGAAGACCTCCCGGCCTGCGGCGAAGGTTTTTGCCGCCTCATAGCACGCGATTGCAGAACCAAGGGCGCTGCAGGCCACTCCGTACCGGGCATCGTTCAAGCAACTGAAAATCGCTTTCAGACCGATGGCCCCGGGCAACACGGCCTTGGCCTCCACCTCACAGTCCTTGAGCTCGATCAGAGAAGTCGGCGAAGTGCGATAAGCGAACTTGTGTCGAATCGGGGTTGCATGGAATCCCGGTGTGGAAGTCTCTACAAGGAAGCCCCGGATCCCTTCAGAGGTCCTGGCCCAGATGATGGCCACCTGAGCGATGGTCCCGTTGGTAATCCACATTTTGATGCCGTTGAGCCGGTAGAGATCACCGTACAAGGCTGCTCGGGTAGACATGCCGCCTGGATTGGATCCGAAATCGGGCTCAGAGAGGCCGAAACAGCCGATGGCCTTGCCGCTCTGCAATTTGGGCAGCCAGGTGCGGCGTTGCTCCTCAGAGCCAAAAGCGTAAATGGGCTGCATGACCAGGGAATTCTGCACCGAGAACATGGCGCGCAGACCGCTGTCGCAGCGGCCCAGTTCCTGGCAGGCAAGCCCATAGGCGGTCATGCTGTTCCTGAGGCAGCCGTACCCGTCGATATGGATCCCGAACAATCCCAAGGAAGCCATCTGATCGATCCAGCGAAGAGGGAAGGAACCTTCATCAAAATGCTTCACAACCACAGGCATGCAGCTTTCCTCTACAAACCGCCTGACCCGGTCACGGAAATCGATCTCCTCCTCAGTGAGGAGGGCTTGAACGTGAAGAAAGTCAGGTCCCAGGTTATTTCCCATGACCCTCCTTTGTCGATCCCTGTCGTCTCTAATCTGCGCTCCTTTAATCATGAAGCCTGGGGAGCGGCACCCCGAGCGGATGCTAACCCGCCTAAGGTTCAAAGGCTATGGGGCAAACAGGTATTTCCTCAACAAAAGGAAAGTATTTCTTGAGCAGGTCAACCTATTGACTGATCAAAGGCACGAAAGCCGAAGGGCTTGCCGCGTCAATGGAAAATGCCGGGTTCTCCTTCTTGACCCTAGAGTTGCATAAGCCTTCACTTGCCCGCGCCCGTCATTCCCGCGAAGGCGGGAATCCAGACGGTTCTCGGAAGACTGGATGCCCGCCTGGGCGCGCATTTTCGATGTCGATTCGAGGATCCTACGCACCACCTTGGAAATCAACACTCTGGGGGCTTTGAGGATGTGCCAGGCCTTTGTCCCTCTGATTATGGAGGCCGGTTGCGGGAGGGTGGTGAATGTTTCTTCAAGCCTCGGCCAGCTCAACGGCATGACGGATGAAAAAATGGTTCCCGCCTATCCATTGTCCAATACTGCTCTTAATGCGGTCACCCTCATGGTTGCCGATGCGGCGCCCCCGCCTCAGCCCCCTTGGGTTTCGGTCAGGGCAGCTTCTCCAACCCGTGCCCGCTTTCCAGCCCGCGCGAGGAAGCAATCTATTCGTTCTTAGCGGCGCCGAAGAGCTTCTTGTAACCGTTTCTCAGAGCAGCGCTCGCCGAGAAGACGTTTTTCTGATACTCCATTTCCTTCTCGGTCGTGAGCCTGTAATTCCGAACATCGTACTTGGAGCGGATCACTGAGCCCGCCGGGATCATGGTATGAGACGGGATGGTTGCTCTCATGATGATGGCCCCGATTCCCACCCAGACCGCCTCCTCAAGCGCGGAGTTGTAGACGGTGGCCCGAAGCGCGAGAAAGCAGCCCTGCCCGATCACGCAAGGCCCGTGGATGATCACGCCATGAGCGAGGTTGGTGCTTGAGCCGATCTTCACTTCCGTGCCCTCCCTCGCGTGGATGATGACCCCGTCCTGAACATAAGATCCGCCTTCAATGATCACGGGATGGACTTTGCCGTCAGGGCCGGGTTCGTCCGCCCTGATAACGGTCAGTGGCCCAACGTACACATCAGGGCCGATATGCACGTTTCCCAGAATTTGAGCGCTCGGGTCCACGAACGCAGCGGGATCGATCTTGGGCCAGTCGCCGAGAAAATTGGGTCGGATGCCGCTCCGAGAAGACAAGGTGTTCATTTTCAACTCCTGTAGAGGTTAGGGGGTCCCACTTCGCGCGCATAAACCGGCTGTTTCATTCAGGCTGCGCCGTTCAAGAGCCTTTGAAGAGTTTTTTCGACCTCTTCCAGCCTGAAAGGCTTCGGCATGACCGCATCAACAGAGTTCATCCCCGTCTTTTCCCAATACCTTTCGGCATAGGAGCCCGTCACGAGGATGACCGGGGTCCCTGGGGATCGTTCTTTCACGAGCCGAGACAACTCCCAGCCGTTCATCAGAGGCATCTGTAGGTCCGTGATCACCAGATCATAAGACCCGGTTATAAAGAGGGTCCCTCCTTCAAGTCCGTTGCCGGCCACAGTGACATCATAACCCAAGAAGGAGATCATTCTTGACAGGACATCCTGGACAGCCCTGTTGTCGTCGACGACCAACACCTGCCGCTTCCCTTCAATTGCCGGAGGGGGATCCATCCCCTTCTCCCTCGCGATTTCAGATCCTATCATGTCTTCCCCCTTGCCTTTCTCAGTTTAATGAACGGCCCTGCAAATGAGCTGAGAAATAAGCGACGGAGTACTCTGTTTTTTGCAGGATCTTTCTGCGTACAAAACATTTTCAGTTTTTCATTGTGAAGGATCTGTGACAGGTCTTCGCCGGATTGATCCTTGAAATCTTGAATGACGAGATCAGTCATAACGCAGCCAGACAATCCATGGGTTAACGCCGCCCGCGCGTCAACCGGCGACACGGAACGGTATTTGTTTTCATCATCGAAGAAACGGCAGATGGAGTAAATAGGGTGAACCCTGTATTTTTCAGCTTTAAATCCTGTAGGGAGGCTGAATGCCGTTCTCTTTGACGGGATCCGCTGCAGCACCCGGGATTTTCGCAGGAGGCCAGCCTCAAACCCACACGGTGCCGCCTGGCACAAGAATTGCCTTTATTAGAGACGGGTCTGATTTTTGGCGGGAGGCGGTCAAAGGGGTGGTTCACAGGGGACCAGGATTAGTTTCGGAATCTCGCGGAGATATGCCTATCCCTTTTTCGTCTCTGACAGCTTCGGACCGGCTGAGGGCGATGATAGCCGTCTGAAAAAAGATACGTGATGGCCTTTTGTCTCCACTTCGACAAAGAAAGGGACCTTCCATGCTGGAAAAAAGAAAGCTGACAATCTTAGTGGTTCCCTCGAGCCCCCACCAGAAAGTCTTCAGTGTTCCAATGCCTGTTCTTGCGTTGACCGTTCTGTTCCTCGTATCAGGCATTCTTTCACTCATGGCCTCTGCCGGCGCTTGGAGTATGGTTCGATTACATCAACTTCAGCAGGAATCTCATCACCTGGCCGTTGAAAACCGAGCGGCCAAGAGTCAGATTCAGGATCAAGAAACCAGGATTGAGTATCTGACCCGAGAGATTTCAAGCATCAGAGAAAAAGCCGGCTATGT
>JALOPA010000305.1 GCA_025454125.1 Thermodesulfobacteriota bacterium | reverse complement strand
AGCTTCTGTTCTGGTCCGTGAGAAGAGGAAGGTACTCTCCACCGATGTCTTGATAGAGATCCACTCTCATGAGCTCCTCGCCGGGGTCGTCCGTGCCGACGACCCCGAGAAGCCCCTGCTTCTCGATGACTTTGAACTCTCCCCTCGGCGACCGGTACCCCACCAGGTCACAGCTGAAGTGGTGCACATAGACGTCGGCATCGAAGGGGTAAAGCCTGCCCTTGACCCACTCATAGACCACGCCGTGCTGGAGAACCAGCCTTCGGTTGGACTTGAGAATGGGCCTGAAGGCCGTCAGGTTGTCCGGGTTGTGGGTGAAAAGGAGCTTTTCAATGGGAGCGTGGGAAATGTCGGCGTAGTCCGTGTGGACAATGCTGTTCTTCCGTGCCACGTCATGAACCACCACGCAGTCCTTGTAGGCTGAAAGAGCGCTTTCGTATCTCTTCCGGCTCCAGGTCCTCTCGATGAAATCGTTGATGTCCCCGAAGAGAATCGAGCTCTTCTCGAAGTCCTCCCGGCGGATGCTCTCAAATCGCTGCGGCCGGTATTCTTCGCAGAGCTGCTTCCAGAGCGAGGGCCTGTAGACCGTGTCCGCGCTGAAGAGGAGCTTGTTCTCGCCGGTCATGAATTTGTAGGCGATCGTGGGGACTCCATGCCAGGCGCTCGCCTTGATGGCCTCCACCGTGAGATCCGCTTCGTCGTCCCGGTAAACGTTCTGGTCTGGTTCATAGAAGGTTTCCGAGGCCAGGCAGTAGTAGCTTTCGGGCTCCACCCACTCGCCCGTCGGTTCATCCTTGAAGAGGAGTCGAGGCCGGTTGGCTGCGGGATTGATGAAAATTTTGGCTTTTTCCGGACCGACCACCTGCCCCTCCCGATCCTCGACCCGGTAATAGAAAGAGCCGTCCGCCCCGGACCTGAGATTGATGAAGTATTTGCTCCTCGGCCCGATGAGCACCGGCTCCACCATCTCGTCGTAGGGGATGTCGATGATCCGCTTGGAATCATGGGAGAGAGACCTCTCCAGCGCCGCCTTGGAGTTTTTGGCGTACTCTTCGAGGATCACTTCGGAGGTAATGAGCTTGACCTTGTGCTTGTAAAGCGGGTTGTAAAAGGTGAAGAGTACGATGTCCGTGAACCACCGTTTGTGGTCCTCGTGGGAGTGGGTGGCGAAAATTCCCTTGATCTCGGAAATGCCCTTGTAGCCCAGGTAGGGGAAGATCGGAGACCCGCAGTCCAGGAGATAGGAGCGGCCGTTCACCGTCACCATGTAGCAGCTGCTTTCACCCATCATGGAGAAGGGACTGGTGTTTCCTATGACTTCAAAAACGATGTCGTGGTTCATGGCGGACTTTGAACAAAACCCCTCGGGAGCCGAAGGAGATCCCTCCAAAAACACGATTGTCCCGCCCTGGCGGGACATGGGATGACTCGGCGAACCATCAGATATTTTTGCGGAAATTATACCAGAGCCGTAACGGAATGTCAAAGGCTGATTCGAGTCAGGGAACTTTCACGTTGTAGGTGACGACAGGGTCCCGGAGTCCCTGGACCTGAATGATCCCCACCTTTTCCACTTCCACCTGGCTCTTGACTTTGCTGTAGGTTCTCTGGCTGACGAGAATCTGACCGGCCTTTGCGAGCGATTCCAGACGGGAGGCCACGTTGACCTGGTTCCCGATGACCGTGTAGTCCTTGTGGATGTCGGACCCGATGTTGCCCACGGTCATGTAGCCGGTGTTGATGCCGATGCCCACGCCGAAGTCATGGCCGTACTCGAGCCACTCGTCCTTGAGCTCCACGACCTTTTTCTGCATGTCGATGGCCATCATCACCGCCCGCTGGGCGTGGTCGGCCATGGGGATCGGGTCCCCGTAGAACACGAGCAGTCCGTCTCCAATGATCTTGTTCAGAGTGCCGTCATACTGGTGGATGATCTTGGTCATTTCGGAAAGATACTTGTCCATGAGGGGGAAAAGCTCTTCGGGTTCCAGGTTTTCCGTGAAAGAGGTGAAGTTGCGAATGTCGGAAAACACCACGGTCATCATTTTGCGCTGAGGCGCGGCGCCCAGGTTGTTCCCGCTGGAGAGGATGATTTCGCTGAGCTTCGGGGACAGGTACCGTCTCAGTTCATTGTATCTCCTGAGTTGCTCCACGTGCTCTTTGACCTTGGCTTCGAGATCCCGGTTGAAAACCTTCAACTCCTCCTGAGCCTGGCTCAAGGCCCGGGTCCGCTCCTCCACCTTCTGCTCCAGGGTCCGGGCATACTCGTCCACCTTGTTTTTTGCCTCCGTGAGTTCGGCGTTCGCCTTCTCAATCTCGAGATAGGCCCTGTTGCGCGCCACGATGGTTTCCTTGAGTTCATTGACCGTTTCGATGAACCCCACGGCGGACTCGTCCGAGTTCCTTCTGAAGGTGAAGGTGTTGGACAGCCGGCCCTTGAAGGAGAGCCTGTCAAAGGTCACGTCAAGAACGAACGAAGGGGCCTTGAAGATTTCCCCGGCCTTGAGAAGCGTCCTCGGCCCAACCTGAACGGTCTCGGTGACGAGGACGGCTGCCCTCTGGCCCTCCCCGGTTTCGGGTTGGCCTTCGACCCACTCCTTGTATTTTCCGAGATAAACCTGTCTTCCGTCAATCGACTCGGGGATCAGGATAATTTTTTTGCCGACCGCTTTCCTGTGCCCGTAGGTCGGATGGGAAACCGTGAGCCAGTGGTTTTCCATTTTCGGCTCGAGGCTGAAGGGGCTCAGCTCCGGCTCATGGTTGAAGAGGACTTCCGGGTCATAGGGATTCATCAGCTGCCTGACGAGGGCAGGCTGCAGCCCCCAGATGGTGGGGATGGAGGAGATCATGCCCCTGGAGTAGGGATCACCGAGATAATCCTCGTGCACGTCCACGTCTTCGTGGTGCCGGATTTCCAATAGGGTCCTCATTTTGCGATAGGTCTTGTCATAGGTGGGAGGAACCAGCACCTCGATGTCCTTGGTGTCCGTGAACTGGCGGTTAAAGAAGGGCAATCTTCGAAACCCGTCACTTGGGCTGGTGAATATGGGGACGAAGTAGTCCAGACGGCCCCAGGAATGGAGTTTGGCCGCGGAGGAGCCGCAGTTGAAATAGAAATAGGGCTCATCCACCATCTCCTTTGCTCTTCGGAAGATGGCCAGGAAGTTGCGGTAGGTGGTCCACTCGTCCTCGTTCAAAAAGAAGTCCTCGGCCGAGGCAAAGCGGTCTGAAGGGTAAGGGATGCCTTCAAAGAGGTGACCGTAGCCCCCCAGCTTGTGAGACACGTAGGAGGCTGCGATCTTGATGTTGCGGTTGCTGATGCAATCCACCCGGCTCATGGAACCTTCCTCAAAGCACAAGTGTGTCGGTTTTTTATAATAGGGATTGTCTTCCCATTAGGCAAGAAGGATGTTTCTAGCATTTTTCGCCTTGACAAAGGAGGGAATGTCTATAGAATCAGATGACAATTGACCGGGACGTAGCGCAGTCTGGTAGCGCATCTGAATGGGGTTCAGAGGGTCGCTGGTTCAAATCCAGTCGTCCCGACCAGTAGAAACAAGCACTTAGGAGCCATCTTCTAGGTGCTTTTTTCTTGCGATTTGGCGTTCGCTACCAAATCGCTACCAAACGGGTCCCTAGGCGGGTTTGTGACAGGCTGGAGCAGTCGAGTAATGCTTGGCGAGTTGTTCCTGCCAGAACGATTTGCGGTCGAATGAAAGATGAGCATACCGGTCCGTCATAGAAATATCAGAATGCCCGATCATCTCTTTTACGTCCTTGAGTCCGGCGCCTGAAAGCAGAAGGTTAGAGCAGAACGTGTGCCTTAGATCATGGAAGTGAAGATTCTTAAAACCTGCGATCCGGCAGGTCTCGCGCCAGGCGCCGTCAAATCTGAGTAGGCGCTCTCCGTCCAATCTGCAGAAGACATAACCTGAGGGATCGTCACGAAGTCTCTTCCGGTGCCGCATCCATTTCTGATGGGCGCGCCACTCCATAAGGGCCTGGCCGGTACGGGGCATGAGAAATTCCGTGCGCTCTTTCCGGTTTTTGGTCCGGAACATCGTTATGATCCCCCGTTCGCCATAGTCGAAAACGATTCTCGGCCACAAGAGATCCAGGATCTCCTGTTTAGAGGCCCCGTGTTCTGCTCCCAGATAAATGATCGCGGGCATATAGAACTTCGCTCGCGTTTTCCGGGAGGCCTCGACCAGCTCATCAAGCTCCTTGGGGAGAAGAAAACGGTTTCGCACATGGTCCCTTTCGCTTAAAGCCGGGATGTCGCTCGCGACATTAGCGGTCACGGCCTTAAGCTTCAGGCCATGGTCAAGCACCGCGCGCAGGATGCGGTGATACTTATTGGCGCTGATGGTGCTATTCTTCTCCAGCTCCGCATCCCGG
>JALOPA010000304.1 GCA_025454125.1 Thermodesulfobacteriota bacterium | reverse complement strand
GGTCCGTTCTGATCACATCGGGCAATGCTGAAGCGGGGCGGATCGTCCTGGCCAGGCTGACGGAAAGCCATGATTATGATGTGGAGGCGGAGATCATGGTCGATCCAGCCATGTCGGGCGGGACGAAGCCTGCTCGGCGATCTGCGAGCAAAACGCTTTGACATGCGGTGTTTTTTTCGATATGAAGCCCTTGATTTACAGGGAGGTTTCGATACCTTTATCTCTTCCTTTTGCGACTGACAACAGAACTGGAAGTCGAGGATCCATGGAGCAGGCAGGCACGGTTACTTTGAGCTCAGGCGTTATGCCTCGCCCTGTGACCAGTGAGTCTGATGCCATCAAGAAGCGCATTTTCGACCAGATCCGATCGGACCTGGAGCGGATTGAAGCGGAAATCGAGCGGCAGCTCACAACGAAGATCCCACTGATCTCTCTGGTGGGACGCTATATCATGGGCAACGGCGGCAAGAGGCTGCGACCCCTTCTGATGATTTTGGCCGCGCGCCTTTGCGGCTATAGGGGCAAACGCGATGCGGCTCTTTCCGTGGTGTTTGAGTTTGTCCATGCTGCCTCGCTTCTTCACGATGATGTTGTCGATCACGCTGAGGTCCGCCGCAGCAAGCCCGCAGCCAATACGATCTGGGGAAACCCCGCAGTGGTCCTGATCGGGGATTTTCTTTACTCCAAGGCCATCTTGATGGCGGTAGGCCACGACAAGCTCCGAATACTGGAAGTCCTCACCGACGCCACAACCAAAATGGCTGAAGGCGAAGTGCTTCAGCTGATCAACTCCGACAATCTCGAGATTGCCGAACAGGAATATCTGGAGGTCGTGACTCGCAAGACTGCGGTTTTGATCAGTGCGGCATGCCAGATCGGTGGCCTGTTTGCCTCCGGACAGCCTTTGCAGGTGGAGGCTTTGAGGGATTATGGATATCATCTGGGCATTGCGTTCCAGCTGATCGACGACACCCTCGACTACACCGGCGATCTCAAGGAGCTGGGGAAGCCGGTCGGAAATGACATCCAGGAGGGCAAGGTGACACTCCCCCTCATCTTCGCCCTGCAGAACGGAGATTCGGCCTCCACGGCAAGGCTGCGGGAGATATTCAGTTCGGATGAAATCCCGCGTGAAGAGTTCTTGGAAGCCAGAGACCTCGTCATCGGAGCCGGCGGCATCGATTATACGCAGCGACTGGCCATGGAGCATGTCAACGAGGCCAAAGAGGCTCTGACAGCCTTCCCACCGCACCCCACCCGAGATCTCATGATCGACATCGCGGATTACGTCGTGTTCCGAAGGGCTTGAACCAACCAGACTCGCCAATCCGTCCATTTCAGAGATCAGGTCCTACCCCACCCGCAGCATCTTTGATTGTGCAAGGGAGTTCCCGGCTTTCCATGCCGAGACTTCATGGGGATGCTATCGTTAACAATCACAATTCGTGCATATCAGCCCAGCCTCTCAGGCTGGGGCTCAGCCGGCAGGAGGACAATCGTCCAAACGGATGCTCAGCCTGCTCACCTCAGCAGGACTTTCCGAATGGGCCTTGTTCAAGGGCATGAAGCCATCGACTCCACCTTGTTTCAGTGAGTGGTTCATGTTAATTAGGACCCAATTTCACCAAGGGATTTTAAGCTTTTGGGCTGACTGAGGTGATCCGGAGTCGGACAACTGCCCACCGACTCGATGGGTGTGGCTGCATGGGAAGTTCAACAATCAGCTCGGATCGGAAACGTTTCTATCCGCTCTTCCTGGCTCTGGACGGCCGTCAATGTCTGGTTGTTGGCGGGGGATCGGTTGGAGAACGGAAAGTGAGGCGCCTGATGGATTATGGCGCCAGAGTTGCTGTTGTGGCCGAGCAATTGACTCCCTGGCTTCGAGACCGGGTGCAGAATCAGCAGGTCACCCTGTTGGACGGGCCATATCATCCGGAAGTCCTCGACGGCATGGTTCTGGTGTTTGCCGCAACCAATGACAAGATGCTCAACCGCAGGATTGCCCAGGACGCACGAGAACGCGGCATCTGGTGCAATATGGCCACGGATCCGGAACGGGGAGATGTGATCCTGCCATCTATTTATGAGCAGGGCTCGCTCTGTATCGCTTTCAGCACGGGAGGCCTTTCTCCCGGCGTGGCTAAAGTCATTCGGGAGCAATTCGAGAAAGATTTCGGTCCGGAATGGGTTGCAACCCTCGATTTTCTCGGGGGACTGCGGACGGCAATCAAGGACCTGGGGCTACCGCAATCGGAGAATCAGCGGATCTTCAGGGAATTGGCGGCTCTCACCCTCCAGGACCGCATTGCCGGACAGGAACAGGAGGAAATGCTCGAAGCCGTCGCCGCGTTGTGCGGACCTCAGCTGGATACGGAACAAATTCGGGCTCTTTGGGAAAAATCATGGAAACAGCTCTCCTGATCATCACGACGCTCTGCTATTTATGCGGCACGGTGGGGTATCTGATTTACCTCTTCAAGGAGCATGATCGCATCCATCGGGCGGCCTGGACTTTTCTTTTTTTGGGTGCGCTTGCACACACGGCCGCCATCATCAGCCGTTCCATCCGGGTTGGCCATCTGGCGGTCTCGGACAGCTCCGAGGCTCTCTCCTTCTTCGCCCTCATCCTGGTCGCGGCCTACCTGGTAGCCCAGATTCGCTTCCACATCAGGATCCTGGGCTCCTTTGTCTCCCCCATTGCCGTCCTTTTCATGCTGGGGTCTCCACTCCTCCCGGTTCATATGGTGCCCAAGACCGGCATCATCAAGAGCGCATGGGTGGCCCTTCACGTGACGCTGCTCTTTTCAGCCAATGCCCTCTTTGCCCTGGCATTCAGTGCGGGCATCATGTACCTGATGCAGGAGCGGCATATCAAGAGGAAGAGCTTCGGCCGCCTCTATTTGCGCCTGCCATCCCTGGAAAGACTGGATAGGATTAACTATGTTTGTATTGTGATCGGATTTCCTCTGATGACGCTCGGCCTGGTGTCCGGTTTCGCCTACGCCGGAACAGTCTGGCCTTCCTTCTGGAGCTGGGACCCCAAGGAGATCTTTGCTCTGGTCACCTGGGTCATCTATGCTGTTTTGTTGCACGAACGTCTGGCCGTAGGATGGAGAGGGCGTCGTGCCGCATGGCTCGCTATTCTCGGATTCAGCGCCGTTTTGGTCACCTTCCTGGGCGTCAACCTGTTCATGAAGGGACACCACGCGGCTTTTGTGGGGTGAGTCGAAGCCATGGGTCACATTGCTCTGCTCGGCATGAATCATAAATCGGCTCCCGTTGAAATACGCGAGCAGCTGGCTCTGGTTTGCCGTAGCGAGGCTCACCCACTGCAGGCCCTCCCGCGGCTTGAGTTTGTGGGTGAGCTTTTTTCCTTGTCGACCTGCAATCGTGTCGAATTCGTGTTCACCTGCGGCGCCATCGATCCGGCGGTCCAGGAAGTCAAGTCAGTTCTCCTGAACCATCTCGGACAGCAGCCGGGGGCCTTTCACCTGGATGAATACCTCTACCTCCACCGGGACGCTGCAGCGGTTGAGCATTTGTTCCGCGTCGCCTCAAGCCTCGATTCCATGGTGGTGGGGGAGCCTCAGATTCTCGGCCAGATCAAGGCAGCCTACCGGGAGGCCACGGATTACAGCTCCGTCGGGGTCATCCTGAACCGCCTGCTCCACAAGTCCTTTTCGGTGGCCAAGCGTGTTCGGTCCGAAACCCGAATTGGATCCCTGGCTGTTTCCATCAGTTACGCCGCCGTTGAACTGGCCCGCAAGATCTTCGGCGAGTTGCAGGATAAGAGGGTGCTCCTGATCGGCGCGGGGGAGATGGCGGAACTGGCCGCAGAACATCTTCGGGCTCAAGGCGTTCGTCAGATATTCGTTGCCAACCGCACTCTGGAAAGAGCCGTCGAGCTGGCCAAGCAGTTCAGAGCCGAGACCATTCCGTTCGCCCACATCCTCGATTCACTGAAGGCTGTTGACATTGTGCTCACTTCCACCGGATCGGCGGAGCCCATTCTGACGCACAAGGAAATCAAGTCCCGTATGCGTGAGCGGCGGAATCGACCGTTGTTCTTCATCGATATCGCCGTCCCCAGAGACATTGAAGCGCGGGTGAACGAGATTGACAATGTCTATCTTTACGATATCGATGATCTGAAGGGGATTGTCGAGCTGAACCGTGAGGAACGTCAGAGGGAAGCGGAACGAGCCCACCACATCATCGCCGAGGAGGCTGTCAAGTTCTGCAAGTGGCTGGAGACTCTGGATGTCGTACCGACCATCGTCGCACTCCGGAGAAAGGCAGAGTCGATCCGCCAAAACGAGCTGAACAAGACTCTTTCACACCTTCCCCACTTCACGGAAAGAGATAAGCAAGCTATTGTTCTCCTCACGGAGTCCATCGT
>JALOPA010000303.1 GCA_025454125.1 Thermodesulfobacteriota bacterium | reverse complement strand
AAATAGCCTTTTTCGAGATCGATGCAACAGGAGAGGGCGAGATCTACCCGGCTGAAGCGCGGAGGGTGTTTTCTTCGTAAGGTGCGGATCACCGAGAGAGTGAATGGTCATGCCGTTTAGTGATTTGCTTCAGTTACTTATTGGAGGACTGACGATAGGGTCCATCTACGGTCTTGTAGCTGTGGGGTTCCATATCGTCTTTATTGCCACAGGCGTCATAAACTTTGCCACAGGCGAGCAGGTTGTTCTCGGCGGCCTGCTGGCCGTGCTGTTCACAACGGTCCTTAAGGCGGATCTCGTCACGAGTTTTGTGCTGGTTGCTGTTTCTGCTGCATTCCTGGGCCTGATAATCGAAAGACTGGTTGTCAGGCCCACCATTAAGATCTCCGAAATATCGGTGATCATCGCCACCATAGCTCTTAGCATTATTATCCAGAATGTCGACGTGTTGATTTGGGGCAAAGAACACATCTCTTTTCCGCCCTTCTCAAAGGGAGACCCGGTTGTTTTCGGCGGCGCGGTCATCAGCCTTCACAACTTCTGGGTAATCGGTTTGACAGCCGTTATCGTGATCGTTCTCAAGCTGTTCTTTGATTACACCTTCTGGGGAAAAGTCATCAAAGGCTCAGCAAACAACATGACCGCCGCAAGAATCGTCGGAGTGAATACGAAGTGGGTGATTGCCGGAACATTCGCATTAAGCAGCATGATCACCGCGTTTGCCGGTATTATTGTTGCTCCCATCACCTATGCCGGAGGCACGTTGGGTACGATGCTGGCGTTGAAAGGCTTCATCGCAGCGATCCTGGGGGGAATTACGAGCACCAACGCGGTTGTTTTCGGAGGGGTTCTGTTGGGAATTCTTGAGATGCTGATTGCAGGATTCATCTCCTCCGGTTACAGGGATGCCATAGCCATATTCATCCTGATGGTCGTTCTCATTATCAGACCGAAGGGCCTCTTTACCTTTGGAGAAAAAGCTCAGTGATCGAGCCTCGTGACAAGATGGGTGGTCAGAGAACATGGCGTAAGTTCCTGGTTTCCGCCGTGATCGTGGCGGGCATCTTTCTTGTCCCCTTGGTCATTAAGAATCCCTACCACCTGTCTGTCATCATCATGATAGGGTTTTACAGCATCATCATCATCGGGCTCAACCTCGTTCTTGGAAACACCGGCCAAATTTCGCTGGGGCAATCCGGATTTTTCGGCATCGGAGCGTATTGTTCAGCGATCTACTGCGTCTACTTCGGAGTCAATGTCTGGCTTGCGATGCTTCTGGCAGGCTTCACAGCGGGTCTTTTCGGTTATGCTGTGGGATTTGCATCCGTGAGATTGAAGGGCCACTACCTGGCGATGGCGACCTTGGGGTTCGGGGTCATCGTTACCATTGTCCTCATGGAGTCGACCACGGTCACCGGGGGAGCCGGAGGTTTTCCAGAGTTTATCCCTAACCCCAGCATTGGAAAATTTTCATTCAACACGGACACCAAGTTCTACTTCCTCGTCAGTGCGGTTGTCATCATCATCTATATCTGTTCGTCCAATATCAGCAAGTTCCGCATTGGCAGAGCCCTCCATGCCATCAACCGGCATGAAGGCGCGGCTGAAGTGCTCGGAGTGAACCCCAGGAAATACAAGCTCAAGATTTTCACCCTCAGCGCTTTTTACGCAGGAATAGCGGGTAGCCTCTTCGCCCATTATTCAACCTATATTGCCCCGGAGAGCTTTTCCTTTTACCTGAACATTCCGTTGCTCTGCATGGTGGTGGTAGGGGGGCTTGGCAGCGTTGGAGGGAGCATCCTGGGGACTGCGTTGCTGGTTCTCCTTCCAGAGTTGATTCGCTATTTCTCCAAGATTGAAGCGCTACCCAAAGCAGTACAACAGGCTTTCGGTGATTATACCTATCATCTCCTGGCCTCCGGCTTGTTGTTGATGATCTTTGTGATTTTTATTCCAAAAGGATTGGCAGGTCTCTTAACGAACGTGTTCGGCCGATTAACGGCGAAAAGCAGAGGCGCCCAAGGCTCGCCATCGGCTTCTAGGTCTTCTTGAGTTCCATGAATATTCTGGAAATAAAGAGTTTGCGAAAAGCTTTTGGTGGGCTGATGGCCGTAGACGCCGTCTCCTTTAATGTAAGGGCCGGCGGCATTAAGGCCCTGATCGGGCCAAACGGCTCAGGGAAAACCACCACCTTCAACCTCATATCGGGGGTTTTCAAACCCACAAGCGGGTCTATCGTGTTCGATGGTCACGAGATCACCAACCAAAAGCCGTATCGGGTATGCGACTTGGGTGTGGGAAGGACTTTCCAGACCACCCAGCTCTTCGGAGATATGTCGATCATGGACAATCTCATGCTGGCCCGCCATTCAAAAACTCGGGCCGAATTGTTTGCGACCGCCTTCACGCTCCCCCTTCACCGTAGGGAGGAAAAGACTGGTCTGGCGAAGTGTTACGAAATATTGGAATTTCTGGGACTCGGAAAGATTGACGCCGCCGCACCAGCCACCAGCCTGCCTTTTGGCGTTCAGCGCACGATTGAAATAGGGCGGGCCATTGCCTCGGAACCGAAAATTATTTTAATGGATGAGCCGGCTGCGGGGCTGAATGCAGCAGAAACAAACAGTCTTTCTCAACTCCTCTACAAGATCCGGGATCGAGGGATCACCCTATTGCTCATAGAGCATGACATGAATCTCGTGATGAAAGTCGCGGAGGACATCACGGTCCTGAACTACGGAAAGGTCATCGCCGAAGGAAAGCCCAAAGAAATTCAGTCCAACCCTGAAGTGGTCAAGGCGTACCTGGGGGGTTAGGTGCTAGTCGTTGAAAAACTGAACACTTACTATGGGAAGATCAGGGCACTGAAAGATGTCAGCCTGAAAGTGACCAAAGGGACCCTTGTGTCCATTGTCGGCTCAAATGGGGCAGGCAAAACAACTCTCCTTTCAAGCATCTATGGACTTCTTCCTTACCAATCAGGCACCATTCACTTCAAAGATACGAACATTACTCATACTAGAACAGGGTCTCTGGTCAGCCTTGGTATGGCGCTGGTTCCCGAGAGGAGGGAGATTTTCTCTGAACTTTCTGTCCAGGACAATCTCCTTCTGGGCTCCTACAAGCATGTCGTTCGAAAAGAAAAAGACAAGATCAAGAGAAACTTCGATTTCTGCTATGCTCTTTTCCCGATTCTCAAAGAAAGACTGACGCAGAAAGCAGGGACTCTGAGCGGCGGGGAACAGCAAATGCTGGCCATTGCCAGGGCCCTTATGTCAAGCCCGGAAACTCTTTTGCTCGACGAGCCCTCTCTCGGTCTGGCACCCATCATCATCAACAGCATCTTTGAAACAGTTCGTAAGCTCAACCAGGAGGGGGTGACGATCCTTCTGGTCGAGCAGAACGCCATGCTAGCCCTCCATGTGGCCACCTACGGGTATGTGCTCCAGACAGGGCAAGTGGCTAAGGAGGGAGCCTCAGTCGACCTCCTCAACAATGAAGAAATAAGGGAGATGTATCTCGGGGAATCGCTTTAGCGTTCATAAGAGCGGGGCAGGGCGCTGTAAATCTTAGGGCATCTCAACCTAGCTAGAGGATAAATCATGAAAGACAGACCGTATTGGAACAAACGCATGGAGACACTGACTCCTGAAGAGTATCGCTCAATCCACACAGAGAAGCTCCTGAAGCAATTAGCCTATGTGAGCAAGAACTCTCTTTTCTATCAGAAAAAGTTTCGCGAGAGTGACGTCGATGTGAAGGAAATCAAATCCCTCAAGGACCTCGGCAAGCTGCCGCTTACGGAGAAGGCGGAATTGCGTGACAGCCAACTCGCTTCGCCCCCTTTGGGCCTCCATATGGCCTGCGCCATGAAAAAGGTAAAAAGGATATACTCCACAAGCGGAACGACGGGAAGGCCGACTTTCATCGGACTTACCAAGCGAGATCTTTCGGTGTGGCGAGAAGCCACGAGCAGAGCTTTCTGGACAGGGGGATTCAGGGGAGACAGCATCGTCCCTCTTGTCGTTGCCCCTTATCTCATCGCGGCTTCCTATATGGATGCGATCGAAAACGTCGGCACTTGCGTCCCCATAGGGGTGGGAGCTACGGACCGATTGATCGCCGCCTTTCAGTTCATCGGTGCTAACGCTCTTTTGTCTACCTCCTCGTTCCCCCTGCATTTCGCCGATTCATTGAGAAAAAGAGGCATCGATCCCCGGAGTGGTCGGGTCCACGTGGCGACCCGACACCGACCTGCCGATCGATCGCTCCCCGCCCGTGGGCCGGCGCTACTACTGGCGCGTGCGCGCCTGCCGGGGCCCGGACTGCTCGGCCTGGACGGCGGTGCGCTACCTCGACGTGGGGCGCCAGACCCAGGACTTCAACGGCGACGGCTATGCCGA
>JALOPA010000302.1 GCA_025454125.1 Thermodesulfobacteriota bacterium | reverse complement strand
CTCTGGATCTATGTCTCCTGGTTCCTCGCCTCCTTCTTCCTGGTGTTTCTGAGACCCGCCAGAGTGGCCCTGATTACCAACCTCTTCAACGAAAGAGATTACCTCCCGGCCAACTCGGCATTCATGATGGCCTTGAATTTCAGCAAAATCGGCGGCCCCATGATTGGGGGAATCCTGCTGGTCACTCTCTCCCGGGTGTGGACCATCAACGCGATCCTTTTGTTCTTCCTCATCTCCGCTGCGCTCGCCTCCGCGGTGCCTTTTCGCCAGGCACCTGCACCTCCGCTTCCCCAAGCCTCGCCGGAACCGACTCGGAAAAAACTGGTTGCCGGCATCCGCTTCATCCTCTCCCACCAGCGCTTGAAGTTCTACATTTCCGTGGGCCTGTTGTGGCGATTCTTTCTCGCTTCCCAGCTTCCCCTTTACATTGTCTTTGTCAAAGACTCCCTGGGTGGAGGCACTGCCGAGTACAGCCTTTTCATGACCGTGCTTTCCGCCGGGGGAGCTGTGGGAAGCCTTGCTGCCGCAGGCGCGGGCAACCGGTTGTCACGAAAGACCATGATCTATGGGGGTCTAGGCGCCAGCTACCTGCTTTTTGCGCTCATGCCGCTCTCGCAAAGCTATGTCTTTGCCCTTGTTCTCATCGGGTGTTCCAACCTGTTCTTCTACATCGCTCACGTCGCGATCCACTCGGACATCCAGAGGGTCACCCCGGATGAAATCAGGGGGAGTGTTTTCGCGTCCTCCCCCACACTGCTCGTCCCGGTCGGGCTGATTTCGATTTTGATCGCAACACCCATCGCAGACAGCGTGGGGGTTCAATGGGTCTTTCTTTTCACAGGGCTTATGGCTCTTTTGACCCTCCCCCTCCCGGCTTATTTGGGCGGGGACTTGATCCGCAAGGTACGGCCCACCGAGAAGGTCTCGCCGGTCGCATGAAAAACCTTTCATTCATCCTTTGCGGTTCCCCCCGCCCTCCGAGCCTGCCCGCCCGGAATCCTGAAAGGCGCCTCAGTCTGTGATCGCATTTGTTTGATTGGTGAGACTGCGCCGGGTGGAGAAACGGAGAAACTAAAAAACCCTTTCACCCCACAGAGGGAGGAAAGGGTTTTCGGGTCTTCGACCTTTTGGGGGTGCGCTTGATCGCTGTGTTGTTAGCTTTGACAAGCACAGCGCAATTCCACGTCATTTGTCGCTGTTCGTCAATGACCTTGAAGTGGCGGTGTGGTCATGGTGGGACGGCTAGGGCAGGACATGCTTTAGAACAATCCCGTTTCCTTCGCCAATTGGAACGCCATGTGTCTTCCTGTTCTTGTCTTGAACCAGGTCTTGAGACCTTCCCTGAGAAACGCGACGGCATCTTCTTTCGCGGTTTCGGCCATGGGTTTCATCTTGAACATCTTGTCGAAGCGGGTGAGACTCTCGGCCCCAAATTTGTCCAAATAGTCCGCTTCAAGTACGAGGGTAGCGGAAGGATTCTTCATAGCGAAAACCTTTTCCGGCCTGTCATGAACGGCGATGATAGAAACAATGGTTTGCGTCGCTTCCGCATCATAACCCAGTTCTTCGAGGATCTCCTTTGCCAGCTTTGCCCCGCGTTTCATGTGGAGTTCCACGCTGGCTGCATCCTTTCTCAGGCTCGGCAAGGGGGTGTTGATGAAATCCTGGAAATCGACCTTGCCCCAGCCGATGTCATGAAGGTAGAGAGTGGGTATCACGATCCCTTCTTCACCGTCCTCGTTCTTGAGAAGCTCCTTCCCATATCCGACCGCACGAAGGGTGTGATCGAAGTCGCCGGACCTTCCCTTGTCCAGGAAAGGCTTCACTCTCTTCCTGAGCTCGGGTTCAAAGCTTTTGTCCATCTTAGGCGGCATCTCTTTCTCTGAGACCCTTACGGTTCTGAAAGGGCGGACAGCGCAGCCGCTTTCCACAGGCTCATCGCCGCCGCATCCACGAGCGAGTGGGGGATGGTGACGGCCTGGTCGGTCTCCTGCATCCCGCACTGGTCCACATAGATCACCCCTTCCTTGGGCTCATACCCGTAGGTCCCGAGCACGACCTTGGCCGGCGCCCCCTGCTCCAACAGACGTCTTGCCGCGGGAAGTATGACGATCGCCGGGTGCGGGTTGAAGAATCGGTCGAAGAAGTCGTTGATCCGCGTGACGATCTCCCGGCCTGTCGCTCCTTCCATGCGGTCGGAGAGCTCGGCTTCGAGGATCTTGTCGGCCATGGTGTGGGCCACGGCAAGGTTCATCCGGAGCTCTCGGGCTCTGAATTCGAGAAGCCAGTTCTGCGACTCCGACCGGATGTCGTCCTGATCCTCATCCGGGTTGATCTCCTTGAGCCTGAGGGCAAAGTCGCTCACAGGATGGTGCACCACGTAGAGCGCGTTCCGGTCGGCCATGACGTGATAGAGCATGTACCACTCGATTTCGCAGACAATGCTCTTGATGTCCTCCCCATTGCCGCACACCACACCACAGTCCCGGTACTTCCCGAACCTTGCTTCCATTCTTGAGAAGAGGTCGTTCGCGTTCACTGAACCCCCAGCACAAATCCCCCAATCCCCCCTTTACGATAAGGGGGGTTGGGGGGATTCCAAACGACTGGGCAACATGCCCGTGCACACCTAATGCGCCTGTATCGGCGCGAAGCCCATTCCTTCCAAACCAAAAAACCGAACCGCATTCTCCGTGGTCACCTTGGCCACCTCAGGTTCCGGGATCTCTTTGATCCTGGCTACAGCCTGCAGGGTTCTGACCAGATCAGCCGGTTCAGATTTCCTGCCCTCGTACACTTCGGGACAGTCTGTCTCGAGAAGGATCCTCTCCAGGGGCGCCTCACGGATGGCGCTCTGGTGCTTCTCGCTGTAATGAGCCGCGGGTGTGGCTGAAATCAGATACCCGTGATCCAGGACCTCTCGCAAGATTTCCGGAGGCCCGCTGAACCAGTGAAAAACCGCATTGGAGATCCGCTCCTCCAAGAGAAGCTGAAGACACTCCTGCCAGGCTCCCCTGGCATGGATGTTCACGGGTTTGGAAGCCTTTCTCGCAAATGAGAGAAGACTCCTGAACACCTCTTCCTGCCGGTTCCTGCAGGAAGGATCCTTTCTGGCCTCCTTCATCCAGAAGTCGAGCCCGACCTCACCAACCGCAATGGCTCTGTGGAGATTGCTTTCTACGAACGCCAGTTCCTGCTCCAGGTTCCTTCCTTCCAGGCGCCAGGGATGGATCCCCAGGCTCGCATGGACCGTCACCTCGCCATGACGGCCGGAGAGAGACAGGACACGGCGGTTGCTCTCCAGATCAGAACCCACCGCTGCAATAGCGCAGACACCCGCTCGGCCGGCCCTTTCTATTGCAGCCTCAGGGTCATCCACCTCTTCCAGGTGTGCGTGGCAGTCCACCAGCGCTAAGCCGTTCACCCCATGCCCTACCCTTCGGGGATTACAGAAAAGATTCCGTCATCCGGCCCTGCCTTCCTCTCCCTCGCGCTCATTTTCTCCGCTGGTACACCCCGACCAGTTCCGCTTTGGCGAGAATGTGGCCTTGCATCGCATTTTCCAAAGCGGCTTTGGTCGGTTGCTTGAGGTCGGGAAGCACGACGTCCAGCGCGTAGAGCTTGTGAAAATAGCGGTGTTTGCCGATCGGCGGGCAAGGGCCGCCATACCCTGTTTTCTTCCAGTCATTCAGACCGTGGAGTGTTCCTTTTGGAAGGTCCTTGTCTTTGACCCCCTCCGCCAAGGAACTCACCGAAGCCGGAAGATTGTACATGACCCAATGGACCCAAGTCATTCTCGGGGCTGCCGGATCAGGCGCATCAGGGTCATCCACAATCAGAGCGAAGCTTTTGGTTCCCCCCGGAACATTCGCCCACGCCAATGCAGGGGAAATGTCCTCGCCGTCACAGGTGAACTTCTTGGGGATTTCTCTCTGGTTTTCAAAAGATGGGGATGTGATATTCATCATGGGATTCACCTCCTTTGCATTTGCTGAGAAAATGAATGAAAGCAGAATAAGTTGGACAAAAAGGAAAGGCCGCGTTTTCATCGATGCCCTCCAAGAAATGAGCCTTGTGAAGCTGAACAAGAATACTGAAGATGAGGCCTATTTTGAACCCATCTCGGCGAGAGCCGAGAACTCGCGCTGGAGAGTCTTCGAAGCCTCCTGCAGCTTCGAGCGCTGGGTCACCACCCACTCGATCTGAACGCTGAGATCCCGTCGCTGCTCGGTCATCATGCGGTTCACTTCCTCACGCTGCGGCCCTCCGCGGCCCAGAGCGCCAAATACCATGTTCTCGGCACTCATGGACGCCTTGAACTGCGCCTCGGTGAGCGGCAAAGCTTCGCCAGCCACAACCTTGTAGATGCGCACGGCCTCCGCATAGGGGATCTCCGTGGGTTTCTTGCCC
>JALOPA010000301.1 GCA_025454125.1 Thermodesulfobacteriota bacterium | reverse complement strand
GCTCTGTCCTTTCGAGGAAGCAGAGCGACCGAGAAATCCTCTAACCACTTGGCAGGAAGATCTCTCCCGGAGTTTACCCTGAGGTACTCGAAGGGGTCGAAAGGACCTGGACTGCCGTGCTTTACTGTTATCCCAACGCCTTCAACATCCGCGCAAAGGGTTCTTTAACAGACCCTGAAGGGGCTGTCAAATGGTCACCCCTGGTTCGCCGGCTCCCGGGTGTTTTCCTTCAGCAGGGCCTTGGCCATTTTCCCCGCCTGGTCATACCGCCTCAGCCCCTCATCAATGAAATCATCGTCGAGGCTCCTGTTGGCCTCCACAAAGACCGCCTTGAGGATGCTCACCCTTTGGTCGATCGCCTGGGCCGGGGCCTCTTCAGCCGACTCCTGGTCCGCAGGAACAGGAGGCACGCCCATGAGGATGTACCACACCAGGTTCTCGATGTCCGGGAGAACACCGCTCTTGGCCAGGTCCACGGAGTTTCTGAACTCGTGGTACGCTTTGATGAAACTGTCCTTGTGATCCACTCTGGGGGGCTCCTGAAAAAATACCTCTTCCTTCTTACACCAAGTCATCCCGTCTTGGCAAGGACCCAAGCCCCGCGCAAGAACGGAAGGGACGTTCCGATTCGGGGCAAAAGAGGGGTTGACAAGCGGTATAATAAATGGTAAACGCGTACCATATTATAGACCATCGGTTAACAACCTCCAGTAAAGGCGGTTCTATGGCCTCCAGACCCTTCGCCGCGTTCTGCCGATTCCTCTCCGAGACGGGTTTCCGTGAGCTTCCTTCATCCGTCATTGCCCATGCCGGGCACGTTCTCCTCGATACCCTGGGCGTGATGGTCGCCGGGTCCGCAGCTCCTGAATTGAATCAGTTGGCCTCCCGGCTCCCTGTTTCATCCAGCAGGGACGAGAGAGTGACCTGCCCGGGCCGATCGGGCAACTATGAACCCCTTGTCGCAGCCCTGCTGAACGGCGTGGCCGGCTCCAGCTTGGAATTCGAGGAAGGAAACTCCAGGGCCATGGGCCACCCGGCGATCCAGCTGATTCCTGCCCTCATCGCCGACGCCGAAGACGGGGGGCTTTCGGGAAAGGATCTGCTGCGGGGGCTCATCCTGGGGTACGAGACGGCGAGCCGGGTGAGCCGGGCCTCCTCCATGCGCAAGGGCCTTCACCCAACAGGGACATGGGGAGTGGTCGGATCAGCAATAGGGGTAGGCTGCGCCAGGCGCAAGACGGCCGAGGCCCTTGAGCAGATCGGAAACATCGCGGCTTCCTATGCCTTCTCGCCCTATGTGAAAAACTCCTTTGCAGGAAGAAACGTGGCCAGCACCTTCGCAGGCCTTCTGAATCAGGCCGCTCTCCTGGCCAATCTCTTCTTCGAGACCGGCTTCCGCGCCGATGAAGGCTGTCTCGAAATGACTTTTTCCCAGTTCCTTTCGGAGCGCTTCGACCCGCAGGTTCTGATGGCAGGCCTGGGGGAGGAATACGCGATTAGCGAGAACTATTTCAAGCCTTATCCCTCCTGCCGATTCACTCACCCGGCCCTGGATGCTTTGGAAGAATTGCTTGGGGAAAGGAAGATCTCCCCGGCCGAGATCGAGCGGATTTCGGTCACCGCCTTCAAAGCCGCTGTTCACACAGCCTCGAAGCCGCCGGCCAACCTGGAATCCATGCGCTTCTCAGTGCCCTACCTGATCGCGGCCAGGCTCTGCCGCGGCTCCATCAATCTCGGGACCCTCGATCATGCGATTGTGCGCGACCCGCAGGTGGTGGATTTGGCGGGCAGGGTGCAAATGGAGTCATCCGAAGAGTATGAACGCATGCGACCGGCGAGAAATCCAGCGAAGGTGACCCTTCACCTGAAGGATGGGCAGGAGATGACCCATGAGGTGTTGAACTGCCTGGGGGACCCTCTCAAGCCCATGAGCCGGGAGGCTCTTGTCTCGAAATTTCTGGCTCTCGCGTCACCTGTGCTGGGAAAAGGCAAAACCGATGATTTTCTCCGGCACTTTCAGACTCTCGAAACCATCGACAATGTCCGATCCCTCCTGCGCATGCTGCGGCCGGGAGAATGAGAAGGGAAACGCAAGGTGGCGGCCAACCCGAAGCAGAGAAAAAAAGAGAACTCCGATCAGCAGTGCGAGATCCTGAAAAGGATAGGAGCCAAAATCCGAAACGAGCGCAACCGCAGCGGGCTCTCCTTGGAAGCGCTGGCAAGGAAGGTCGGCATCAGCAAGATGACCCTCCATCGGATTGAGACAGGGATGACGTCGCCCTCGGTCATCACGCTGACGGAAATCTCCTACCACCTCAAGAAGCCCATCGAGTCCCTGATCCGGGAAGGGGATCCGAAGGTCGTTCTGATCAAGAAAGCGGAACAGGACAACATCATGGATCCTGACAGCGGGATCCGGGTCCTTGCCCCGCGAGGCCTCATCACCAATCGAATCACTCTGACCTCCGCAGAACTCAAGAGAGGCTATGCCATCGAAACCCACGTCAATCACGGTTTTGAGTGGGCGTTTCTGATCAAAGGAAAGGCGGTGGTCACGGTGGCGGGGAAGGACTATCCCATGCAGGCAGGGGACTGCATTTTCTACGATGCCCACTTTCCCCATTGCATCAGGGTCAAAGAGAAGCTCCAATACGTGGGGTTGTTTTTGAAGGATGACTGAGGAAGGTGCACGGTCCAAGGTTCAAGGTTCACGGGGAACAGCGCCTTGGGAGAGCGATAACCTTAAAATGAAGGAGGAAGGGGTCATGAAGAGATTGGCGGCGCTTTTTGCAGTACTGATGATCGTCGTGTTCGCTAGCGCACAGGTTTTTGGGCAGGACGTGATTCGCATGAGATTCGGGCATGTGGCGCCTCCCATGCATGCGCAGCACAAGGCGGCGGAGTGGTTTGCGCAGTATGTCGACAAAGAATCAGGGGGAAGGATCAAATGCTCGGTTCACCCCCAGGGCCAGCTCGGGGCTCACAACCAGATGCTCGAGCAGCTTCAGATCGGCACCTTGGAAGCCACGTCGGTTGCGGGTTCGGCCCTGTCGGATTTCGTGCCGGAGATCGCGCTCATATCCCTCCCCTTCATGTTCGACACCACGGAAGAGATGTTTCTCCTTCTGGACAGCCCGGTGGGCAAGAAGATCGAGGCCGCCTTTGCGCCCAAGAAACTTTACTGCGGGGGTTTCACGACCCACGGCTTCAAGGCTTTCCTGAATCGGAAGAGCGCCGTCACCAAGATCGAGGACATGGGGCAGAGCAAGTGGCGGATCATCCCCAATGAGCTATTCGTGGACACGTACAAGGCTATGGGCGTCAGCCCGGTGACTCTGCCCTGGCCCGAGGTTTTCAGCGCCCTTCAGAGGGGAGTGATCGACGGTATCGATCTCACGCCCAACGAAACCTGGGGGGCGAAGATCTACGAGGTCGTCAAGTACATGTCCCTGTGCAAGCTGGGCCAGAATCCCCAGGTCTATGTGGCGAGCCCCGTCTTCCTGGAAAAGCTTCCGCCCGACCTGAAAGCCATTGTGATCAAAGGCATGAAGGAAGCGGCCAAGTGGCATACGGCCAAAGTGATGGAAGAGGACTCCACGGTGGTCATGCCGGACCTGAAGGCAAAGGGCCTGCAGGTCAACGAGGTGGGCGCGGCGGAGCTGGAGAAATTCAGAGCGGCCGTCAAGCCGGTTCACGACAAATGGAGGGAAAAAATAGGCGCCCAGATCTACGATGAATCTGTGGCTTTCCTGAAAAAAGCCAGGCAGAAGTAGGGAAGAAAGGTCGAGGTAAAGGCAGAGACCAAGCAAGCGAGAGGGGTTACCGCATGCAAGGAAGCGTGATCTCCAGGATTGGCCGTGGGCTGAACCGTGTGGAGGAGTACCTGCTCTTTCTCATGGTCCTTCAGATGGGGATCTCTGTTTTCATCCAAGTCGTCATGCGCTACCTTTTTCAATCCGCCATCACGTGGCTGGATGAGCTGGTGCACATCGAGGTCATCTTTCTGACCTTTTTCGGCGCCAGCCTTTGCGTCAAGTACAGCGCCCACATCTCCGTAGACGCCCTGAAGAAGAGCGTTCACAGAGAGCCTTACCGGAGCGTGATGGAGGTTCTCAACCATCTCGTCATGGCCGTCTACGTTTCGATCGTCGTCGGCTTCGGGATGAAGCTGATTTCGGCTATGACGACCCACACCCATTACACGCCGACCTTGCGGATCCCCAAACACTACCTCTACCTCGTGGTCTGTGTCGCCTTGGCCTTGACGGGGATCAGGAGCCTCCTGGGAGTCTATCGGACCCTCCGGGCGGTGAGAACCGGCGGCTCCGGGGAGGTCAAGCCATGACGCCCGTCGTGATTGCAGTGGTCGCGATCCTCATGGCGCTCGGGGTGCCTCTGGCGGCGGTGGTCGGC
>JALOPA010000300.1 GCA_025454125.1 Thermodesulfobacteriota bacterium | reverse complement strand
ATCTGCCGGCTGTCGCCGACCCGGCGACTCAGCTCGTCGAGGTTCAGAGGACCGAGCTGCTTTTCCAGGCCTGAAGCGAGATCTTTCAGCTGCTTCAAATAATAGTCCCGGGAAGACGGCCGGTAGGGCGCTTTGGGGTGGTAGAAAAAGTAGCAGGGCTTTTTTAGCCTCAGGTAATCGTTCACGATAGAGGCGAGGTTCTGGATGGAATCGCAGGTGTGGGGGAAGAGAAAGCCGTCCACATCATCGCAGTGACCTTGAAGGATGAGTTCAAGCCCGAGTCTCACCACCGAGCAGATGTAGGGTTGAAGATGAGCGTTGGCGCGGCTGATCTCCAGAGGAGGATCCCAGATCTCCACGGGAAGCGCATTCATGGCCCAGAAGATCTCCTTGGGGTACTGGGCGGGAAACACCCCGAAAATGCTCCGGCCGTATTTCTCCTTCTGCTCCCGGATGTATTCCTTTCTCGGTCTGGGCTGAAACCGTGTCATTCCTTCTGATCCTCCCTCCCGCCGGCATCGGTCTATGCTAGCCTTGTACCGGGACAAATACAACTGTTAATCCTTCTCCCACAAAGCATCCCTCAGTCCGGAAACGCGGGTCGTGCGGCGACCCACCGCCTCGCGAAAAACGTTCTCGCGTCCCCACACCTCCACCCCTTCCCTTGCCCGGGTGATACCCGTGTAGAGGAGCTCTCTCGTGAGCACGGGAGAATCCTGATCCGGAAGAAGGAGAAGGAGCCGGTCGAACTCGGACCCCTGGCTTTTATGAACCGTGAGCGCATAGACCGTCTCGTGTTCCGGCAATCGGACAGGGTGCAGGGCGCGGAGCGCACCGTCCGGCGCCCGGAAAAAAACCCGAAGCTCCCCGCCGGCTGCGGGATCCGGCAGCGTCAGACCGATGTCTCCGTTGTAAACGCGCAGGTTGTAATCGTTTTGAGTGATCAAGACAGGCCGGCCCCGGTACCACTTCCCCTCTCCTCGGATGAGCTTTCGCCCCCTCAACAGGTGTTCCACCACGAGATTGACCGCGTGAACCCCAAAGGGACCTTGCCTCAGCGCACAGAGGATTCTGAAGCGGTCCAGATGGTCCAAAGCCTTCTCAGGCTCTCGGGCCTGGAAAAGAAAGTGGAATTCCTCCAAGCCCCTGTCCTTCAGCGCCTGAGGCAAGGCTCTCGGTGAAGGAAGGGGGCTCCACCGCACATCCCCGGACCCTCCCTCTTGGAGGATCTTCAGTGCCGCCTCGGCATGGCCTTCGTTGATCGAACGGCTGGCGGAGCCGATCCCGCTCTCATCGCTGAACCGATAGCTGCGGATGAGCTGAACCACGGAGTCGCTCATCCCAGGGGTGGCCTTGGCTCCCGTGATCTTGTACCCTGCGGCCCTTTGTATTTCGCTACAGAAGTTCTTTGAATAGGGGTGCGACTGTCCTGTGTCGCAGATATCGCCGAGCACGGCCCCTGCTTCCACCGAAGAAAGCTGGTCCTTGTCGCCAAGAAGGATGAACCGTGCCTGGGACGAAAGGGCCTCCACGAGCTTGGACATGAGCGCCAGATCCACCATGGAGGCCTCATCCACCACGACGATGTCCAGCGGCAGAGGGTTCAGTGCATTGAAGCGAAAATAGGGAGAACCCGCAACCGTCCCAAGAAGCCGATGGATGGTCGAAGCCTCGTCCGGCAGAAGGGCCTTGACGCTTTGCTCGCAACCCAGGCTCTCCTTGGCTTTCTTCATAGCCTCCTGGAGACGGGCAGCGCCTTTCCCGGTGGGAGAGACAAGGGCCGTGCGGAGCTTCTGCTTTCCGCTCTGCTTCACGAGGAGAGCAAGAATCCTGGCGACCGTGGTCGTCTTTCCCGTACCGGGTCCTCCGGTGATGACGCAGAACTTCCTCCGGGCCGCGGCAAAAGCCGCCACCCTCTGCCAGTCGATCCCGGGTTCTTCCGGGGCGGGAAAGATCCTCTTCAACCCTTCCCGCAAGGTCTTCATGGGTGCCTCGCCGCCTTCATCGGTGATTCGGCCTTTTATCCCTTTGGCGAGCACCTCCTGGTACTCCCAATAGCGGTAGAGATAGAGCCGGTTCTTGTGGTCCAGAAGGAGAGGCATAGGCTCACCCGGATTTCCAACCACACCGCTCCGCTTGAGCGTCTTGCCCCATTTCTCTGCCTCAGGGAACACAACCCTTTCCCCCGTCTCCGGAACGCCAAGAGCCTCTTGCGAGGAAAGATCGAAGCAGATGTGCCCTTCCCTCGTCATGCGACTCACCAGCGCGGCGGCCAAAAGGAGTTCTTGCGACGGAGCCTTGGAGACCTTGCCCATGAACTTCGCAAAGTGAAGATCGAGAGGAGAAAAGAAACCGCCGCTTTGGAGAGAATCCAGATCGATCATGGTTCACGCCTGCCGATCAGTTCTTCGCTCAGTTCTTCGATCCGATCCCGGCGAGGTTTGTCCCTGAAAACCCCGAATTCAGGCCCTTTCCCCGGGTCCACCCCGCGCAGGAACACGTAGAAGACGCCTCCGAAGTGCCTGTCGTAATCGTATCCGCGCATTCTCCGTTTCAAGTACTGGTTGAGCGCCAGAGCGTAGAACGTGTACTGAAGGGTGTAGAGGTTTTCTTCCATGGCCCCAGCCATGTTCTCAGGGCCATAATCCTCAACGCGGGCTCCCAGGAAATTGGATTTCCAGTCCACGAGGTAGTAGCGATCTTCAAACCTGAACACCAGGTCCATGAACCCCTTCATGAACCCTCGAAGGGGTGAAAAGCTCAAACGCTCCATGTGTTCAGGGGCCGCCTGGTGGAGACCGCCTCGCCTCAGAATCCTCCCCACGGTTTCCGGGGTCAGGGCCCTGAGTGGAAAGTAGAACTCGAGTTCGTTCAAGCGGTCCTCGTTCCTGACCCTGGAGAGGCGGAGCTCTTGTTTTTCAGGATCAAGAGGCACGCTGAGCACCTTGTCCACCATGTCACAGACGATCTCCAGCCAGGACCGATCATATCCATATTGGCCGAGCTTTTCAGCGACCAGACCTTCTCTTGAAGGACCGGTCGAGTTGCAGAAATCGAGGTGCTCGAACACGTCATGAAGAAAAGTGCCCGCCTTCGCTCCTTTCGGAAAGGCGAAAATACCTGTGGGCTCCTCGAGCATGCGCAACGGATCATCAGATCCCGACCATGGGGCGGCGTCGTAGTCGGCTCCCTCGTCACCGTGAAGCCGGTCGGAAACCAAGGCGGAAAAACTGGATATCTTCCACTGTCGGTCGATGCGGCCGCCAAATTCTTTTGGAGGATTGATCTGCATCAGCTCCGGCAGAGGAGAAAACCGGCTTACCGGTGCTTCGAGATCCCTGATGACCTCCACCCTCGCTGCCGGCTTCCTCATCAACGACTTTGCTCTGGAGAGAAGTTCCTTGTCGGAGACTTGCCTGAAGTTCTCTGCAAGCGCCTCCACGAGGTTGTCTGAGTCTTTGCTCGGCGGAGAATGGAGGAGGTACGCAGGTGCCGAGGTCTCAGCATCTCGGAAGCGTCCCCACACCAGATACAAGCGGTACTTCGCGCGGGTGAGCGCGACGTACAAGAGCCTGAGATTCTCGGCCAGCTCCTCTTTTTCCGCCATGGCTTTGTGGGCTTCTCGATCGTCGGACCCAAGGTCGAAGATGACCTCCATCCGCTGTTGCGGGTTGTGGAACAGCAGGGGCGCCGAATCCTTCTTCAGCCTGACGCCGTCCCACGAGAAAGGGCAAAACACGATGGGATACTCAAGCCCTTTGCTTTTGTGAATGGTGACGAGTTTCACCGCGTTCTCGTCGCTCTCCAGACGAAGCTGATGCTCCTCCGACCGGGGAGCCTCCGGGTCCCTTTGTTCCGAGAGCCACTTCAACAGGCCCGTTATGTTCAGCTTTCTCTCTACAGAGGCTTGATGTAGGACCTCCGCGAGATGGAGAAGGTTCGTGTTTCTCCGCTCCCCGTCCGCAAACGCCATAAGGCGGGTCAGGACCTTCTCCCCCTTGAGAAAAAAGCGGAACATGCGGAAGAAGCCTCCTTCCTGCCACCGCTCCCGGTACTTCCTGAACTTGACGAGCCAATCCTCCCACCGCGCTTCGTCCAGCGTCAGATGCTCGAGTTCTTCGCCTGCAATGCCGAGCATATCCGTTGTCAAAGCCGCCTTGATCAGCGATTCCGCATAGGGTTTTGCAACGGCGGCGAGGAACCGCTCCATCTCCAGCGCTTCGCGGGAATCGAACAGGTTTTCCGTGCTGTACAGGACACTCGGGACGTTCCGCTCTGCCAGGGCCCTTTGAACGAGAAGGGCTTCCCTGTTTTGCCGCACGAGCACCGCGATGTCGTTCGCCCTGAGAGGTCTGTCGCCGATGAGCGCTTTCTTTTCCTTGCCCAGATTCAGCAGTCGGGCGATTTCCTCAGCGACCAGGCCGGG
>JALOPA010000299.1 GCA_025454125.1 Thermodesulfobacteriota bacterium | reverse complement strand
AGGAGGAAGATGGGATAGGTCATGGCCGACTCTATCCTCTTCTTGAGCTTGAGCCGTTTCTCGGAAAAATCCGCCAGCCGCCTCAGGATGATGTCCAGGGCCCCCCCGGTTTCGCCGGCTTTGACCATGTTCACGTGGATGTGGCTGAAGCCCCCGGGGTGAGCGGCCATGGCCTGGGCCAGGGAATTGCCTTCCAGCACGCGCTCCCGGACTTGGGTGAAGATCTTGCGGAGCTTGGGCTCCTCGCTCTGGTCGATGACGCCGCTCAGGCTTTCCACCAGAGGAAGACCTGAAGAGATCAGGGTGGCCAGCTGCCTCAGAGCCGTGGTCACTTCCACGGGATTGATCCGCTGCAGCTTGGCCAAGGGGGAGGCGAGGGCTTCCGAGGAAGGCTTTTTTTCCTCTTCTTTGACTTCCCGAATGTCGGTGGGGTAAACGAGGTCCTGGCTGAGCTTGAGCCGGGCTGCGGCAGGACCGTCCGCCGTGATCAGTCCGCGAATCTTCTTGCCCTTGCTGTCCAGTGCTTTGTATTCAAAGACAGGCATGCGCTCCTAATATGAAATCCGCATGGCGGAATTCATCACTATTCCTGTGTAACCCTCAGCACTTCATTCAGCGTGGTCAGGCCGGTCTTCACCTTCAGGAGGCCGTCTTCAAACAGCGTGGCCATTCCGTTTCGCACGGCCATGTCCTTCATCTTCACGGAGTCGGCGCCCGACGTGAGGAGGTGCCGGACGTCGTTGTCCATCACGAGCAGCTCGAAGATGCCGGTCCTGCCCCGGTACCCGCTCTGCATGCACGCATCGCACCCTTTGCCGTGGTAGAACACCTGGTCTTTCGGAAGCCCCAGTTCTTCCAGGGTGGCCTCCTCGGGGTGAAAGGGCTCTTTGCAGTCCGGGCAGATCCGTCGCACGAGCCGCTGGGCCAGCACCGCCAGCAGGGACGAGGCGATGAGAAAGGGTTCCACGCCCATGTCCACCAGGCGCGTGAGCGCGCCCGTCGCATCGTTGGTGTGAAGGGTGCTGAACACGAGGTGGCCGGTGAGGGAGGCCTGGATGGCGATTTCCACCGTTTCCAGGTCCCTGATCTCGCCCACCATGATGATGTCCGGGTCGTGCCTCAGGACCGAGCGGAGCCCCCTGGCAAAGGTGAGCTCGGTCTTGGGGTTCACCTGGATTTGGCCCACACCCTTCAGCTCGTACTCGACCGGGTCCTCGATGGTGATGATGTTCTTTTCCATGGAGTTGATCCGGTTGAGCGCCGCATAGAGGGTCGTGGTTTTGCCGCTTCCGGTGGGGCCTGTGACCAGAAGGATGCCGGTGTTCTTGTTGATCAGCTTCTCGAAGATCTCCAGCCTCTTCGGCGCCATGCCCATCTCGGCGAGGCCCAGAATGGAGATGCTCTTGTCGAGGAGGCGCAGCACGATCCTCTCGCCGAAGGCCATGGGAATCACGGAAATCCGTATGTCCACGGTCTTGTTGGCCACCTTGATCTTGATCCTGCCGTCCTGGGGGAGCCTCTTTTCCGCAATGTCGAGGTTGGCCATCACCTTCAGCCTTGAAACAATGTGGGCCTGAAAGCGCTTGGGGAGAGAAAAAATCTCGTAAAGGATTCCGTCAATGCGGAAACGGACCTTGATGTCCTTCTCGTAAGGCTCGATGTGAATGTCGCTCGCCTGCCTTCGGAGGGCCTGGGTCAGGACCACGTTCACGAGCCGGATGATCGGGGCCTCGTTGGTGACATCCATGAGGTCCTGCAGCTCTTCGAGCTCGGTGAAGACCTGGTCTTCGGACTGGTAGGATTCAAGGTCCTGCACCATCTTCTCGGCTTCATCGCTCGTTTGATCAAAGAGCACGTTGATGGCCGAGTGGATTTCCCCCAGGGAGCTCAAGACCATCCGGGTCCCCTTGAATCCCAGGCGGCGAGCCAGGTCGTCGGCGGCCTGGAAATTCGCCGGGTCATTGATGGCTACGGTCAGAATTCCTTCTTCTTCAAAAAGGGGAATCAGCCCCATGCGCTTGAAATACTGGATGGGGATCTCCAGCTTTCCCTCAAAGCGAATGTCGTCCATGAGCCTCTTCTTGATGGGAATGCCGAGCTGCTCCGAGTAATGGGACAGGCGCTCCGCTTCCGTCATGTCCTGCATCAGGAGGCCCGGAACCGCAGCGTCTGCGTCAGGAGGAGGAGAGGGCGGGGAGGGCTGTGTATGGCTTTTGAATGGATTTCGAAACATCTTATTGAAGAATACAGAAGACAGAAGTCAGAATAAAAACCTAAAACACTCAACGCAAAACCTTCCCTTTCCTGTTTTCGCGACCGCTTTGTTTTTCTTCTGTCTCCTGTATGCTGTCTCCTGACTTCAGTGTTTTCCGTTCACTGTTGACTGTTCACTGCTTTTTCTGCTGTCTGCTTGTATGAAACTTGCACCCTTTTGAGAGTCAAAAGGCCTTTGTTGTGTCACTCCCGCGAAGGCGGGAATCCAGTCTTTCCTTGGTGCTCTGGACTCCCGCCTTCGCGGGAGTGACGACCTCGGGGGTTCTTGCGAAGCCGTCAAGTTTCCTGTTCGATCAAACTGGCCGCCTCAGCGGCCAGCGGCTGGGCTGTATTTTGTCTCCTGTCTGCTGTCTTCTTGTTTGCGGTCTCTTGGTTCTACGGATGACTGGTCACTGGTCACTGCTTGCTGCCTTCCGGCTTCCCAAATCCCCAATCCCCCTCAAAGGCCCTTTTCCGGATCACTTCCTCTTCCTGCGCCTTCAGGGCTCTTTCCGCTTCCTTGTTCATGTAGCCCTTTTTCTGCTCGTAGATCTTCTTGGCGTCTTCCACGCCCCGGGCCACGCGAGGGGTCATGAACACCATGAGGTTTGTCTTCTCATCGCGATCGTTCGTGGTCTTGAAAAGCCAGCCCAAAGCGGGAATGTCCCCCAGGCATGGAGTCGACGTTTTTCCCCGATCCAACCTTGCCTCGATGAGACCTCCGATCACGGCCGTTTCCCCGTCTTTCACCATAATGCTGGTTTTTGCCGTGCGGTAGGTGGTGGTGGGTGCGAGCACAGAGCCTTGAAGAGCCGTCTGAGAGATGACCGCTTTGACGCTTTCTTCCACCTTGAGCCTGATGAAGCCGTCTTCATTGATCTGTGGCGTGACCTTGAGGGTCACGCCCACGTCCTTGTATTGAAAGTTCTGGATGGGTCTGTCCGTGGTCTGGCTCGACTCGACCACCTGGGTGACAAAGGGGATATTCTGGCCTACCTCGATGCTCGCTTCCTCGTTGTCGAGGGTGAGAATCTGAGGGGTGGAGATCACGTTGAAGTCGCTGTCCGTTTTTACCGCCCTTACAAAGGCCGATATGGTGGGGAAGGTGATGGACCCCAGGGTAATGCCTCTGCCGATGACGCCTGCCACAAAGCCGGCCGGCAGCCCGGAGATCGCTCCGGAGTTGATGGCGTCGGCGACAGGGCTGTTTGCCCCCTGTGATCCGCCGAAATACACCCCCCCTGGTTGCCCGGCGCCAAACCCGCCGTCATAGGTGTTGCCCAAGCGCCATTCGACGCCCAGGTCCAGGGCTTTTGTTGCAGACACCTCCATGATGAGCGCCTCTACGTAAACCAGGGGCCGCGGCTCATCCAGCCTCCGGATCACTTCTTCCAGAATCGCGAACTCCTCGGGCTCCGCAATGATCACCAGCGTGTTGGTGGCTTTGTCGGCCGAGATCTGCACATCCTTGGAGACCGGCGCGGCCTTGGCCTTTTCATCCTTTGTCCCCTTGCCGGGAATCTCCATCAGGACCTTGGCCAGGGTCTCGGCAACGGCGTTCTGGAGCGAATAGATATGGATGTTTTCTCTCGGACGAGCCTGTTTCTGATCCAGCTTTTCCACGAGAACTTTGATTTTGGCCATGGGATTGGGGCCTGCGAGCACCACGAGGGAGTTGGTCCGGTCATCGGGAAGAATCTTCAGGTCGGCCCGGATCACTCCTGCCTGCTGCCCCGCACCGGCTGCGCCTCTTCGCTCCTGGAACAGGGTGACCAGGTTTTTCGAAAGGTCAACCGCCTTGGCATACTTGAGCTGCGTGACCCAGATCTCCTCATCTCCAGGGACATCCAGCTCCGTGACGATTCGAACAATCCGGTTGATGTTCGAGAGGGTGTCGATGACGATGATGGTGTTGGTTTCCGCGTAGGGAACGAGAAGCCCTGTTTTTTCCACCAGCGAAGCCAGAACCCTGGCGAGGTTTGCGACATCGGCGTGCTTGAGCGGCACCAGCTGGGTGACGATCTTATCTTCCGGGGTTCTCAGTTTTTTTTCCAGGAACGTCTCCGTGGCTTTGGTCTTGGCCGCAGCCGAAGGCACGATCTTGCTCACTTGCCCGGCTTCGATCACGGTGAACCCGTTCACCTCGAGCACGGAGAGGAAGACCTTGTAGACCTCGTCCACC
>JALOPA010000298.1 GCA_025454125.1 Thermodesulfobacteriota bacterium | reverse complement strand
CGCTTTTTCTTTTTTGGTCCCGAAGCGGTACATGATCTCGTCTTCTTTGACGAGCCCCATCTCCCGTCTTCCGAGATTTTCGACGTATTCCCGGTCGGAGCGCAGGCGCTGGATCTCGTCCAGCAACTCCCGGTTCTCCCTCTCCAGCTTGTTGATCTTCTCAAGATACGTCTGTCGCTCCCGGTCCATGCGGTAGAGGTGGATGAACCCTCGCTCTCCAAAGCCGAGCCAGGCCACCACGAGACCGATGAACAGGAGGGCGAGGACGGAGAATTTCAGGATGTTCTTGCCGTTCAATGGCGGTTCACCTGTGTGTCGATCAGGGAGATTTCTGAACTTTCCATTGTGCCGCTATGACGATGGATTGCACCCCGACCGATTTGGCCACATCCATGGCTTCCACTACCGCGCCGTGCTTGACGTCTTTGTCCGCTTGCAGGACGAGCTGAAGATGGCCCTTTTCGTGCACCAGAGATTTGAGCCTTTGCTCCAGGTGCTTCATGTCGACCTTCTGGCCTTCGAAGTAAGCTTGGCCTGCACTGTCGATGACCACTGTCGCTTTGTTTTCCTCCAGGCCCGCGATGACTTTGGAGACCTGGGGAAGTTTGATGCGCACTCCGGAGGCAATGTCGAACTGAGACGTCACGGCAAAGAAGATCAGAAGATTGAGCACAATGTCCACAAAGGGCGTGAGCAAAATCGTCTCCTCTTCCTGTTTCTTCCTTAAGAAATGCATCCATCAAGCTCCTGATGCCGTGCCGCAGCCGGTCGCTCTTCCCTGCTTCCTCAGCTCTGAGCCGTGCTCGTGTTCTGCATGATGTCGATGATCTTGAAGCAGATCTCCTCCATTTCAAAAATGAGGGATTCCGCCCTGTTTTGAATCATCCGGTGGCCTGCGGTGGCTGGAATAGCCACGCAGAGTCCTGCGAAGGTGGTGATGAGGGCTTCCGCAATTCCTCCGGCCAGTATCCCCGGATTCCCGGGCCCCGCCAGGGAGAGGACGTTGAAAATCTTGATCATGCCCGAGATGGTGCCGAGGAGTCCCAGGAGGGTTGAAACATTGGCGATCGTGGACAGGGTGGTCAGGCGTTTCTCAAGAACGATCGCCTCTCTGCCTCCCACGTCTTCGATGGATTCCTTGACCAGCCACATGCCCCGGCTGGCGTTCTTGAGGCCTGCCGCGAAAACACGGGCAATGGAAGAACCGTTCTGTTCGGACAGGAAGATCGCTTCCGCGATCTTCTGCTTTCTCAAAAGATCCTCGATGTTGCGGATGAACTCCGTGGGGATGATGGTCCTGCGCCTCAGCACCCAAAGCCTTTCCAGAAAGATGGCGAGGGCGATGATGGAGCAGAGGATGATGGGGTACATGAAGAGTCCCCCTTTGACGATGAAATCAATCACGCGCGGCTCTCCTGCTGTAGGATCTTCAAATGCTGGCTCACATCATCTATAAAAAATTCGGAAAGTCAAGGAGCATTAACGTGTTAGACAAGAACTCCCTCGCATCTAACGCTTGACACTCCCTTCGTTCTTGATGCATTGTGAGAGGAAGTGTGAGCGCACGGCAAGAGGTGAGCGTTGGCTGAAAAGAAACGACCCAATGCGTTGATTGAAAAAGAGCCGCTGCCCGGTACGAGGGAAACGGCAAAGGAGATTCTTTCCCTTTCGGGCAGCGTGGCCCTCAACCGCATCCTGGCCCTGGAGAACCCGGAGGAGTTCGTCCGGAACATGGCCCACGTGGACCTCTACTGGGTGATCAAGAAGATCGGGGAAGAGGACGCCCTGCCTATCCTGCAAATGGCCTCCACGGAGCAGTGGGGATTTCTGCTCGACCTCGAGCTATGGAAGAAAGACCGGCTCGATCTGGGAGAGGCCAGCGAGTGGATGGGGCGTTTGCTCCAGGCCGATCCGGCCCGGTTGGTGCGCTGGCTGTTGAGTGAGGGAGAGTACTTCACCTATCTTTACTTGTCCAAAATGCTCCAGGTGGAATTCAAGACCAAGGATGAAATGCATGACGTGCAAGAGGGGTTCATCACCCTGGACGGCATTCACTACCTGAAGATCCTTGATCCGGAGCACGAAGAGGTCCTTCGCGGTCTTCTTCAGCACCTTGCGGGCAAAGACTACCCTCGCTACCACGCGATCCTCCTGGGCCTGTCCGGAGTGGCGCCGGCCGAGGTGGAGGAGGAGTTGTACCGCCGCCGGAACGTCCGCCTTTCCGAAGACGGCTTTCTCCCCTACGAAGAAGCCGTGTCCGTGTACACGGTTCTCAAAAAAGATCTTCTCACAGAAAAACCGTCTGCCCCGGTCGGGGTTCCGGAGCCCTTTGGCGGCGACCGGGCCGAACCGCCGCTCATGCCCATTCTGAACGTCTCCGAAGATCATCTCATGGTGGAGACCATGCGGAGAAGCGGTGATCCGCTGCTGCTTGACCGGGTGACTCTGGAATTTGCAGGCCTGTGCAGCCAGGTGTTTTCAGCAGAAGGGGTTTTCGAAAACACACCCGAGGCGCTCGCGAAGACGGTCCGGAAAGCGGCCGGCTACGTGAACGTGGGGCTCGAACGGTGGTGCGGACGGGATCTGGGTTTGTGCGAGCAGGTCCTCAAGGACAATACGCTGGTCGATCTTTTTCGGTCCGGCTTCAGCCTGGCCCTGGAAATGAGGTGGGAGACGGAACAGTGGCTCAAGAAAGCGTGGTTCAGCCGCCGAGGGTTCAGGCCCGCCTTCTGGGAAGAGGAGTGGGGGGCAACCCTGGTGGGAGTCGTTCAAAAGCGGCCCCTTCTTTTTGACCGATCCCACAAGGACGAACCCTACCGGGCTTTCGAAAGCCTGGAGGAAATCGAATCGTGCCGCCGGATCATCAGGCGCCTCGTGGTCCTTGACCGGCTCCTGGAGACGCTCGTGGACCGCTACCCTCTCGACGAGAAATGGTCACAGGATCCGCTCTTCACCTTTCACAGCCTGCTTTTCAATTACTGGGCCAGGAAACAGCTGGCGTTCCCGCCGGGGTTCGCTCCCCTGTCCCTGGATCAGGTGAGGGACCTCTTCAGGCTTCTTCGCTCGGACAGTCCAAAGGCGCCTTTTGGGATGACGGGCTTCAGGCAGGTCTTCGTGAACGACGGGATGGCCTGCGCCCCGGAATTCGAGAGCGGGGACCAGAAGGCGCTCCTGGAGGAGACTCTCGGCATCCTCTGGGACAAGTTCACGGAGGAATACGCTCTGGTGGGCACTGCGGACCTGGACGGCCGGTTCCTCCGGTTCATCCTTTCCTCGCCCAATCCTTCATCCGGCCCAAAGTGAAACGGTTATTCCCTGCCATTAAAGTATAAAGGCATTCAAGGACGAACCGCAGAATAGCGAATAAAGAATGACGAATTTCGAAGTAAAGAGGGTATATACTCACACTTCATCATTCGAAATTCTCTGTTTACATCCCCCTGCACCCTGTACCTTGCACCGCGCACCGTCCCCTACGTCCTTATCTCCTGCATCATGAAGATCCAGTAAGAGACGGCAAAGCAGATCAGGCTGATGGCAATGAGCGCCACGAGGTGAGGGTAGACCACCACCAGACTCTGCCCGAGCGACAGAGGATTCTGGAAACGGGATGAAGAAATCTGCTCCATGGGGCCCATCAGGACCAGGGATCGGGTGGTTTTCCGCATGGGGTCCACGATCGTGGCGGTGGCGCTGGAGTAGATAAACATGGGGGAAATGAGCGACACTCCCTCTTTGATCTGCGCGTTGGCGACCACTGTCTCCGGATCGGCTCCTTCTCTCTTTTCCACAGGAGCGATGGAATTGGCCAGGACGCTGGCCCCGAGAGAAACGAAGAAGGAGAGAAAGATCCACAGGGCCACAGAGGCCAGGAAAGACGTGGCCACGCTCCTGAAGGCGATGGAGAAAAGGATGGCGAGCCCGAGCCAGAAGGAAATGTAAAAGATGCTGATCCCCACGTAGATCGCAAGGCGAAGGATCTCTTCCACGCCGGGCACCACGCCCACCAGGGCGACACCGAAACCCGATATGATCAGGACGATGGCGATGACCAGAATGGCGATGGTTGTGGCGCCTGCCAGGAATTTGCCGTTAATCACCGCATCGCGATAGATGGGTTGCGACACGATCTTGACCAGGGTCCCGTGGGCTCTTTCCCCGTTGATGGCGTCAAAGCCGAGAACCAGACCGATGAGAGGCCCGAAAACAGCGACAAACTCCACAAGGGAAAAGAGGGCGCCCTTCATGCTGAAGAGCATGAGGAAGACGAACTTGGGCTTTGCGATTCCTTCCAGGTTTTCCTTGAGACTGACGCCTGCCATGTAGCTGATGATGAAACTCACCATGGCGATGAGGGCAAAGAGGATCACGAACCGGAAACTGCTGAAGTTGTCTGAGAGTTCTTTTCGATAAACCGCACCGAGCCCGCCCATGAAT